>JAFDYP010000379.1 GCA_018267355.1 Bacteroidota bacterium | reverse complement strand
GGCTTGCTCCTCTATGTATTGCTTATTGGTCCTGAAAGTGAACCACAGCAGCGCAGTGAAGAAGATGAAAAAGATGACGAGTGATATCTTGGGATATACATTCACACCCGCTATCGTCTCTGCATATCTTTTGAAAAAGCTGAACATGATATTCTGGTTTGGCGTTGATTAATTTTGTGCTGCAGTCTGAGGATTCATTTTGATGTCATGACCCAGGCGCTGCAGATAGGCTATCAGGGCTATGATCTCTTTATTCTTTGCCACTTTGATACCGTCTTTGGCCAGGCTCGCCTGGATGGTAGCCTGCTGCTTCACGAGGTCTGTACCGGCTACGGTCTCATAGCCTTTAGGATAGGGTACGCCCAGCATCTGCATGGCCTTGATCTTGGCAGCGGTGTAGGTCGTATCCAGGTCATGGTCTATGATGTGCGGGTAGGCAGGCATGATAGAGCCGGGGCTCATGATGGTCGGATCCAGCATGTGGTTATAGTGCCAGCTATCAGGATATTTGCCGCCTTCGCGCTGCAGGTCCGGGCCGGTCCTCTTGGAGCCAAACTGGAATGGGTGATCATATACAAACTCACCAGCCTTGCTGTACTCACCATAGCGCTCAGTCTCGCTGCGGAATGGGCGGATCATCTGTGAGTGGCAGTTGTAGCAGCCCTCGCGGATATAGATATCACGGCCATGCAGCTCCAGCGGAGTATATGGTTTCACACTGGCTATAGAGGGCACATTTGACTCTATGAGGAAGGTCGGTACAAACTCTATGATACCACCTATGGCCACCACTATAAAGCTGAAGATGAGCATTTGTACCGGCCTTCTTTCTATCACTCTGTGCCAGCCTTCTGAACCGTGAGGAGTATAGTCCTTCTCCAGTGCCGGAGCTGATGCCTCCTCTTCTGCTACAAACTTGCCCTGTGCAGCAGTCTTAAAGAGGTTGTAGATACCTACCGTGGTACCAGTGAGGTATAGCAGGCCGCCGAGAGCGCGCGCCATATAGAATGGACGCAGGTAGCTGACAGTTTCCAGGAAGTTAGGATACTTCAGGATTCCTTCCGCAGTAAACTGCTTCCACATCAGGCTCTGATAGATACCACCCCAGTACATAGGGATAGCATAGAAGAGGATGCCTAGCGTACCGAGCCAGAAGTGTGCATTGGCCAGGCGTATGCTGAAGAGTTTTGTATTGTACAGGCGCGGTACCAGCCAGTAGAGGATACCAAAGGTCAGGAAGCCATTCCAACCGAGGGCGCCTACGTGTACGTGAGCGATAGTCCAGTCTGTATAGTGGGAGATCGCATTTACGCTTTTGATAGAGAGCAGTGGCCCCTCAAAGGTAGCCATACCATATGCAGTCACAGCTACCACCATAAATTTCAGAACCGGATCTTCGCGTACCTTGTCCCATGCACCACGCAGGGTCAGGAGGCCATTGATCATCCCCCCCCATGATGGGGCTATGAGCATCACTGAGAAGACAGTACCCAGAGATTGAGCCCAGTCTGGCAGCGCTGTGTACAGCAGGTGGTGAGGACCCGCCCAGATATAGAGGAAGATCAGCGCCCAGAAGTGGATGATGGAAAGGCGATAAGAATATACCGGGCGGTTAGCTGCTTTGGGCAGGAAGTAGTACATCAGGCCCAGATATGGCGTAGTGAGGAAGAATGCCACCGCATTGTGCCCGTACCACCACTGCACCAGCGCATCTTGCACTCCGGCGTAGAGAGAGTAGCTCTTGAAGGCTGAGATAGGCAGCTCAAATGAATTGACAATATGGAGCATGGCCACTGTGATCCACGTAGCTATATAAAACCAGATCGCTACATACAGGTGGCGCTCCCTGCGGGTCAGGATAGTAGCAAACATATTGATACCGAAAACCACCCAGATGAGTGTGATAGCGATATCTATAGGCCACTCCAGCTCTGCATACTCCTTGCCGGCTGTGATGCCGAGAGGCAGTGTGATGGCTGCCGCTACGATGATGAGCTGCCAGCCCCAGAAGTGGATGGCCGAGAGTGCATCACTCCACATACGCGCCTTGAGCAGGCGCTGCAGGGAGTAGTAGACCCCCATAAAGATACCATTACCTACAAAGGCAAAGATCACCGCATTGGTATGCAGTGGGCGGAGCCGGCCAAAGGTGGTCCACTCTACGAAATTGAGCTGTGGGAAAACGAGCTGCAAGGCTATGATCAGCCCTACCAGCATCCCTACAAAGCCCCACAGGAAAGACGCAAAAGCAAAGTTGCGCACCCACCTGTTGTCATACTTAAAAGTTTCTACCGTCATTTTTCTGGATTTGTTTTATTGGATGAATCTGATCTGGTCGTGTCGTCAAAAAGTATGCGCACTGCAGGTGTATAGTCGTCGTCATACTGGCCTTGCTTCACGCTCCATATGAAGGCGAGGAGGAAGAGCAGTGCCATCAGCAGGCAGGCGGATATTAATACAAAGAGTACGCTCATTTTTGGGTGATTAGCGGTAGCAAATGTAGAGGGTGGCCGAAGGCAGATTTATGACCGTAGGCAACGATAAGCCTGACGTTTGTCATGATTTTGACGCAAACTGCTAAATCAAATGCCTTCTCCGTGCTGCTGTCCATGATAAAAAGGTGGAAAAACTGATAATAGTAATACTGCTGATCGGCATCAGGACCGCCGCTACCAGCGGACTCATATCGCCCTGCACCGCCAGGTACATACCTGCTATATTATATAGAAGCGATATGCCATAGCTGACCTTGATGATGCGCATGGCATCTCCAGAATAACTGATCAGATGGTCTATGCCTTCAAATCTCCTGGCATCTATGATCGCATCGCAGGCAGGGGAGAAATTATTGGTATCGTCAGACACCACCAGGCCCACATCGCTCTGGCGCAGGGCACCGGCATCATTCAGTCCGTCTCCTATCATCATTACCTTGCCGGTATGTTTCTCCTGCAGCTGTTTGATAAAGCAGAGCTTGTCTGCAGGCTGCTGGTCAAACATCAGGTGATCTGCAGGGATGATCTGCCGCAGGTTTTCTTTCTCCCGATCATTATCTCCGGAGAGCACATAGAGATCAAAATGGGAACGCAACGTCTGTATCAGGCCGTTCAGCCCGGTGCGGTATTCATTGCGGATGTCATATCGCCCCCGGTAGATACCGTCTATAGATATATGTACTGCAGATGCCTGAGGATGATCAGTATCTGCTGGCGGACCGCCGGCAAAGGCTGCCGAACCAACCCGTACCCTATGCTGCTCCACCAGTCCCTCTATCCCCTGGCCCTGCACCTCGCGAAAATCAGAAACCAGCATAGTCGGCACTTCAGACAGGTATTGGTAGACCTTACGGCTGAGTGGATGCGAGGAGTGATATGTGAGGGAAGCGACATATATCTGCTCTTCAAAAGAGAGCGTATCTCCGGCATAGCTGATATGCCGGCCATTTTTGTCTGTCAGTGTCCCCGTTTTATCAAATATGATGGAGCGTATGGTCGTGATCTTTTCTATCACCGCAGTGTTCTTGAGGTAGATGCCATACTTTGCCAGGATGCGTATGGCATTGCCCAGTGTAAAAGGAGCCGATAGCGCCAGTGCACATGGACAGGTGATGATCAGCACGGCAGTAAATGCATTCATGGCCCGGTGCATATCAGTGCGCGCCCAGTACGCTCCGGCTACTATGGCTATGAGCAAAACCGCCGGCGTGAAGTACCTGCTCACCTGGTTGGCCAGTGATATGGTACCGGGCTCTGCTGCGCCCTTAAAGGCATCATCATTCCACAGCTGGGTCAGGTAGGAATGCGAAACGTCTTTCACCACGGTCATAGAGATGGTGCTGCCGGTTTGCTTGCCGCCGGCATAGATCATATCCCCGGCCTTCTTGGGCACAGGTATGGACTCTCCGGTCACAAAGCTATAATCTATCATGGCCTCACCCGCCAGGAGGATAGAGTCTGCAGGTATCAGCTCCTCATTGCGTACTATGATCTCATCTCCTATGGTCAGGCCCGAGAGCGGTATGCTGGCCTCATGCCCATCACGGGATACGGTGACCGCTACCGGGAAGTAGGATTTATAATCCCGGTCAAAGGCGAGGGTAGCATAGGTTTTATTCTGAAAGAGCCTGCCTATCAGCATCAGCAGGGTGAGGCTGGCCAGCGTGTCCATGTAGCCCGCACCCTGCAGCATAAAAATATCATAGCTACTGCGCAGAAACATAACGATCATACCCAGCGCTATGGGTATATCCATATTAGTAGAGCGCTGGCGCAGGGCGCCATACGCTGACTGAAAGAACTCCCGGGCACTGTAGAGTATGACCGGCAGCGACAAGAGGAAATTGAGGTAGCCAAAGAAACGGCGCAGCGGGGTCTCGCTCAGTGCGTCGATGCCGAGGTATTCCGGGAAACTGAGCAGCATGATATTGCCAAAGGCAAAAAATGCTACCCCGATTTTGAGGTAATAAGAGCGATTGGATGATGACGTGGTCTTAGCCTCCAGGTCATTCAGCGTGAGCTGCGGCTCATACCCCAGGCTAGCTATCAGCTCTACGGCCTGGCGCAAGGATATATCTTTCTTGCGAAAGGTCAGGCGCAGCGTCTTGTGCACAAAGTCTACCTGAGACCGGACTATGCCAGGCTGTAGCCTGTACACATTCTCCAGCAGGTATATACAAGAGCTGCAGTGGATAGTGGGGATCTTGAAGCTGGCTATAGCGATCTCATCATCCGTGTATTGGATGAGCTTTGAGGCGGCCTGCGGATCATCCAGCCAGTCATATCTCACGCGGCTGCGGCCTGCCTTTTGGGCGGTACCGGGTTTGGCATTCAGGTCATAGTAGCAGCTCAGATCATTGCCCGCGAGCAGCTCATAGACTGTCTTGCACCCGGCACAGCAGAATGGCTTGTCGTCATAGACGAGACTATCAGCCTCACACGGCTCCCCGCAGTGATAGCAGACAGCCTGACTACCAGCCAGGCTGTAGGTAGCTGTAGACATGACTATTGCTGTACCTCGCTTTCGTCACAGGTGCTCACACCTACCAGATCATACAGCGGGCAGTAGAAGAGCGCCGCTGTGACAAATGGTATCAGAGAGAAAAGAGCGATCCACCATGGACCTGCGAGGATGCCATAGGCGAGGAATAGAAATCCGAGGATCATACGAAATACTCCATCAAATGCGCCAATGTTCTTTTTCATGACTTTTAGTTTTAGTGACACAAAGGTGGCGACTGGCGGAGAGCAAATGTGTGAGCGCCATTAGAGGTCCATATGACTTTTGTCAGCACCGGGTTTCCTATCATTGTGATTAAATCCTAATTTGCACCGCATGCATGAGGAAAAACACTTTGAGAGCTCCGACCTGGTCCGTGATATAGTGATAGGCATGGCCGATGGCCTTACGGTGCCCTTTGCGCTGGCTGCGGGCCTGAGTGGCGCGGTAGACTCTACGCATATCATCGTCACCGCAGGCATAGCAGAGATAGCAGCAGGCAGTATAGCCATGGGCCTGGGTGGCTACCTGTCCGGCCGTACTGAGCTGGAGCACTATAAATCAGAGGAAGCACGTGAGTATTATGAGGTAGATGCATTCCCCGAGAAGGAGCGCGCGGAGGTCAAAGAGATCTTTGCGCACTATGGTATAGCAGAGGATGTGCAGGACCGTATAGTAGATGAGCTATCTAAGGATAAGAGGAAATACGTGGACTTTATGATGCGCTATGAGCTGGGATTGGAGCAGCCGAGTGCCAACCGTGCCCGCAATAGCGCCCTGACTATCGGAGCGTCATACATAGCCGGCGGGCTCATACCGCTGCTCCCCTACCTGATCATGTCAGATGTACATATGGCGCTGATCGTATCCGTGATCGTGACACTGGCCGCATTACTCGTTTTTGGCTATATCAAGAGCCGCGTCACGGGCCAGCCTCCTTTCAAAGGTGCGCTCAATACAATGGTCATCGGTGCCCTGGCCGCAGGTGCCGCCTTCGGTATCGCCTCCCTCTTTCAGAAAGCATAAACTACTTCTAATGAAACGGATTGGAAAAATCCGGATTGTGCAGGAAAGCTGTATCTGTCAAAGTCTTGAGGAATGCTACCAGGTCTGATTTCTGCTGAGCTGTCAGGTCTGGTATATTAGGATAGACTAGCCGCTCCATCAGCGGGTCTACTGTAGGTGATTTCCTCAGGCTGTCATAGCTGCCATAATGATCTACTACCTGCTCGAGTGTGGTGAACCTACCATCATGCATATATGGTGCCGAGACCTCCACATTGCGCAGTGCCGGTATTTTAAACTTGCCGTAGTCACTGATATCACCTGTCACCTGGCCATAGCCTATATCTGCAAACTGAGAAACATTAGCCACTGTATCCAATGCATTATTGCGCATCGGCACATTGACATTGGCCAATGTCATATAAGGCGCATCCATATGGCAGTGCACACAGTCACCCTTCTGCTGATCAAAGAAGATATTCATTCCATTCAGCTCACCGGCGTTCAGCGCGCTGGCCTCCCCCCTGTTGTATTTGTCATACCTTGAGTCTTCTGCCCGCAGGGTACGTATGAATTGGGCAATAGCTTTTACTATTTTATCCTCGGTCACCAGCGGGGCATTATCCACTGGTTTTCCAAAAGCTTTGCCGAATAAGTACTTGTATACCGGGGTCGTATCCAGATATGCGAAAAGCGCTGACATATCAGGGCTCTGCTCATGTGTCAGCGCATCATCCACTGCAGTCTCTATCGTAGCCTGCCTGCCGTCCCAAAAGAAAATAGAATTGATGCCCAGATTGACCAGTGTAGAGGCATTGCGCTTGGTAGGGCCGTGTACATTCTGGCTCAGCCTTTGATTATCACCAAATGAGTACTCCTGTTTGTGGCAGCTGCCACAGGATACTTGTCTATTGATGGACAGGGTAGAATCATAAAACAGCATACGTCCCAGCCTGATGCCTTCATAGGTCTCAGGGTTATCAGATGGGACTTTCACCTTTCTATAGGAGTAGATACCACCAATGGTCTGCGAGAATGTATATGGTGTACTGGTATATAGTGTATCAGTGGTCCCATTGCTACCCGGCGTGATAGGTGGATCGTGCTTGCACTGTGCCAGCAGCACTATGGTCAGTGCGCATAGCACGATAGCATAAAGTCTGGATGATTGCCGCATCTTACTGGAGGGTAAATATCTGAGTAAAATTGTCTGCTACTTTTACCGCTATAGCTACCGAGTCTGTGCTATGCGTACCGGGTTGCGTGAGCACATTTACACCATTAGCACCGCTAAAGACCTTTGATATATCAGCATCCAGTGTCAGACTGGTACTGCTGCCGGCTGCTACGGTGAAGGGCTGGTCTACCTCGGTAGTACGGTACATGGTATTTGTACCTATGTGATAAAAAAAGATGTTGCCCAGGCTGCTGGTGCTGCCGGAGTGCCCCTCCATGGCTATAAACAGATGGTCCAGTCCCTGCGCCCAGTACAATACGTCAGGTTTATAGGCAGACTGGTCATCTACCTGTGCCGGGCTGATGGCATTCTGTGCAGAGTCCAGCCCTACCCCAAACTTGATGCCCTTATAACTGCCCTCTACTGCTTTCAGGTCGATCTTGATGGCATTATTTGCATAGTTTATGAGAGCCATAGAGTCTACTTCTACTTCACTGTTATCTGCTTTCACCAGCTTGATGTGAGACAGATACATGCCAAAGCTGGAAAAATTCATGTAGCCACCTGTAGATGAATAGGTCGTGTTGAGCTGCAGGTTATCCGATCCCCATTTAGGCTGCACGGTCAGGCTGAGCGTAGCTGGGTCTTTGCGGCAGGAGGCCAGAAAGAGGGCGATGCCCATAAACAGAAGGACGTAGTACTTTCTCATAAAAACAGAATGAGTAATGAAGTTACCAATAAATACGGCCACCACCGGCCATCCTTTCGTATTTTTTGTTAAACATGAAGTTAATTTAAGATGTATCTTTCGCCTATGATAGACGTCATTTTTCGCAGAGTGATGATTCTCTTTCTGATCATCTGCCTGGGTGTGCATGTGGTAGGCCTGGCGCGTCCATTCAGCAGTGAACCTATCTGGTCTCATATCGTACACCTGGTTAGCTATTGTCTGTGTCTGTACTGCGTAGTGCGCCCACCGCAGATCGGCTGGCTGCTCTATACTATCGGCGCCATCTATCCGTTTGTGTATCACGCGCGCTGCGCCTGGACCCAGTACACAGCCTACGGGCACCTGGCCGCTATCTGTATCCTGGTAGTGATACTGATGCCGGCCGGATGCTGGCTGGTAGGGTCACGAAAAGCAGGATGATTCAGCCAGCGTATCGCTTTTCATAGCCAAAGGGACGCGAAAGCACAATAAAAAACCTATCCGGCGTTTATAAGGGGCATCGATTGATCAACATCAAAAAACCAACATGATACAAAGCTCTACATCTGACCTCCTCATACTGCTCGCCTACGGCGAACTGGCAGAAAAAGAAGCCGCTGCGCTGCAGGCACAGATAGCCGCAGACCCGGCTCTCGCCGCCGAGTGGGACGCTATACGCCTCACTATAGACGAGCTCCCTGCCATCAGCCTCTCTCCCAGCGAGACCTCTACCAAGATCGTGCTCGAGCATAGTTGCAAGACGGAGCATCTACAGGACATCTGATCCATCTAAAAAGTCGTTAAATAGCACAATTATATGTTGCAACATTTATTTTTGTTGTATCTTTGTGCTACTAAAACGATAACAATATGGAAAAGATAACACTGCATAAAGCCAACACCCGTGGTCATGCCGATCATGGCTGGCTCAATGCCTGGCATACCTTCAGTTTCGCTGACTACACTGACCGCTCCCGCGTACACTTCGGCGTGCTGCGCGTGCTGAATGATGATACCATAGCGGCGGGTATGGGCTTTGGCAAGCACCCGCATGACAATATGGAGATCATCACCATCCCGCTGGAGGGTGCCGTGGCACACAAGGACAGCATGGGGCACGAGGAGGTGGTGCGGGCAGGCGAGGTGCAGGTGATGAGCGCTGGTACAGGTATCTACCACAGCGAGTACAATGCGAGCAAGACCGATCCGCTGAAGCTCCTCCAGATATGGCTCTTCCCCCGGGAGGGCAATGTGACCCCGCGATATGGACAGGCGGCCTTCAAAAAGGAAGACCGTATCAACAAATTCCAGCAGCTGCTCGGGCCCGGCCCGGCAGAGAGCGGCCTCTGGATACATCAGGATGCATGGTTTAGCATAGGATCGCTGGAGAAAGGCTTTCAGACAGACTATCTGGTCAAGAAGCCCGGCAATGGTGTCTACGCCTTTGTGATATCAGGAGATGTGACCATCAATGGCACCAGTCTGAATAAGCGGGATGGCCTCGGCATCTCTGATACAGATGTACTGCATATCACGGCCGATGCTGATGCAGAACTGCTGCTGATGGATGTGCCTATGATATTGCAATAGAATGCTATACGTCTCCTTTCTTTGTAGATTTAATTTATAGCTTTAGGTTCTAAACTATTTTTTAACCCTAAAGATTAAGTATATGGGAATGCTCAAGGAATTTAAGGAGTTTGCCATGAAAGGCAACGTAGTGGACCTGGCAGTCGGTGTGATCATCGGCGCTGCATTTGGCAAAATAGTGGACTCTATGGTAAATGACATCATCATGCCGGTCATCTCAAAGGTGGTCCTGAAAGGTGTCAGCTTCACTGATAACTTTGTATCCCTGGATGGTAGCAACTATACGACCTATGCCAAAGCAAAAGAAGCCGGCGCTGCGATACTGGCCTGGGGCAATTTTATACAGATAGTGGTCAACTTTATCATCGTGGCCTTCGTGCTGTTCCTCTTTATCAAGGGTATCAACTCTATGAAGAAGAAAGAAGAGGCACCTGTAGTGGCACCGGCAGCACCGGAGCTGTCTACTACTGACAAACTGCTGGTAGAGATCCGCGACTCCCTCAAAAAGTAAAATCTACTGAGTGTAATGCAAATAGCCTCGCAGATGCGGGGGCTATTTGCATCATGGCTGTGACAGGAAACGGCCTACCCGGTGCCAGCGCTGCAGATCTCCTGCTTTTGCATGGCGATACTGACACAAACCTTTCTGACGTCAAAAAAAAGCGGAACCTCGGTCCCGCCACGCTTTCATGGTAGTTTATCTCATGGCATTTAGTGCCTTATCGTGACCTTTCTTATGGTACTTCCCTCCACAGTGGATATACGCACTATATAGATGCCGCTGGCGAGGCCAGAGACGTCAAATGATAGCAATGTCTCACCACCTGCATGATTATCCATCATGAGTTCTCCCAGCCCGTCGTATAGCTGCACCTGTGTCATCGGATGCTCGGAGGTCACCTGTATGTAGTCCCTGGCCGGATTAGGATAGATCTCGATATGGTCGCCACCTGTGATATCATGGATACCGGTAGCCCATTGTATGATCAGGTTTGAGTCCACGCAGGTATTGACCTCTATGGTATCACCTTTCATGTCTACTGCAGTGATGTCTGTGATATAGTCTGTATTGACATACCTTCTGATGCCATTGATATTATCTGTCGTGATCGTACCTCTGAATCTGGCTATGGCGCCCCATCCATTTCTATCCAGGTGATCTATGCCTGTGATCCCAGTTTTGATGACACCCGGTGCCGGGAAGGTCTTGCTGATATTTATACTATTGGTATAGTCTCCCAGCCACGAGTTGATATATTCAAAAGAGATACTATTGGTGTCGTAGACCAGCGGATCATAGTTATACGTAAAGGCAATGCCATATATATTTGCAAAAGGTATCGCCGCATCACCCAGTATGACCGCAGCTACCAGGCTCTGCCCATCGTACACCGTATCCCGCGAAAACTCCAGATACATGCTATGTGCACCACTGCGCGGCGTACCATATCCATTTGTTTTGGGATGTGTCAGGCCAAAGTTGGTGACTATAGCGAGGGTGTCATCACTATTGACCACGCCGTCTCCGTTGCAGTCAGCATGCACATAGTTGACCGTAGGTGCGTAGATGGAGAAATACTGACTCCACCTGTCGGCACTATCGCCCTGCCAGACTATACCCTGCACTGTACGTACCGGGCCGGTAGCGCCGTAGGCCAGTCCTACCTGTAGCAGGTCGTTATTATCCGCTACGTTATTGGCATCCGCATCTCCCGGCCAGACCTTATCTGCGCAGCTGATGAGCGATATAGTGAGGCGCGTGCTGACGGATGAATCTCCTGCCGTACAGCCCGTAGCACCATACGCTACTACCCATATGCTATCATGGTCAGCCAGAGATGATGTAGCCCACGAGGCCCCGGTAGCTCCTGATACTGCAGTGTCATTTCTGTACCACTGATAGGTGAGTGCCGCACTGGTGCCGCCCGTAGCCCAGAATGTATCCACAAAGCCTGATCCTGCGCAAAACGACAAAGATGCAGCAGTAATAGAAATGGCAGGTATCGTATCCGGTGAAATGCTGATATGCAGTACATTGCTGCTGGCAGGTACGGCACAAGGTCCGGTGCCCTGAGCTACTACCCATATGCTGTCATGGTCACTGAGCGTGGCCGTACTCCAGGATGAGCCTGTAGCTCCCGTCACCGCCACCCCATTGCGATACCAGTGATACGTCAGCACAGCGCTCCCGGCGCTACTGGCCCAAAAGGTATCTACAAAGCTCCCTCCTGCACAGTATGACAAGGATGTCGCAGTAGCAGTGACGGATGGGATGGTCCCTGTATACGCCGTGATATGGATAGTATTGCTGACTGCAGAGTCCACCGTAGCACATGGAGATGAGGTATAGCCTACCACCCACAGGCTATCGTGGTCATTGAGCACGGTGGTAGTATATGTAGCAGCTGTAGCACCTGAGATAGGCGCACCATTATGATACCACTGATATGTAAGCGCTGCACTACTCCCAGATGCCCAGAAAGTATCTACCATACCCACACCATTACAGAATGTAGCAGACCACGCTGTGGCTGTGATAGCCGGTGTGAAAGGCGTACCGGCACTACCGATCACTACTACGATAGAGTCCACGCAGCCGCCCGCCTCCATGACGTACACTGTAGCGCTACCCGCACCCAGACCGGTGAACAAGGAATCTGTCTGCCAGCTACCACCTGCTCCCAGCCGATACTGATATGGCGGGGGCGCATTGCTCGCATGTATCGTCACCGTGCCGGAATGCAGGCTGCCGCAGGCCGGCGTCACAGCGTCTGTGAGCACCGTAGCGCACTGGGCATGGCTGGCTACACTCATGGACAGCATGCCGATCAGTATCAGATGCCTGCGCAGGCTGTTTTTCAGATATACTATCATCTCATTCGGTTTATCTGTTTTGCAAAAAGCTACTATAGCTCATTACAAAAAGACTTCATTGCACTCATTTAAAAAAGCACATTTATATGACATTATACGGACCACTTATTTACCGATTGACCTCATTTTATCAATAAAATCAATATTTTAAGGTATATTTATACGGATCACTTTTTATGACCGATACAAAGCTTCACCTACTACTGGCGCGCCTGAGCGCCTACGAGCTAAACAGATTTCATACCTTTCTCATCTCTCCCTACCACAATCAGGATCAGAAGCTTATTAAACTATATGAAGCGCTTCGTCCTTTCTACTCAGCTGGGCAAACAGCAGCCCCGGATAAATACAAAATATGGAAAAAGGTCCAGCCCGGACGTCAGTTTACTAACCAATATTTCGCCCGGCTACTGTCAGACCTGTTAAAAAAGCTGGAGGCATTCCTCGTCACTGAGCGACTGAAGAAACAACCGCATGACAGCAGCTACCATCTGCTGGATCTTTATACAGGTATGAAGCTTGACAAGCATTTCACAGAGCCATACCTGCATGCCCGCAAGCAACTCGAGCAGCAGCCTCTGCGCGATCATGAGTACTACCTTCATACCTTCCGCCTGGATGAGCAGTACTATACTCATATAGAAAACCGCGGTGAGCGCGGTCCGGAGAAACACCTCACCGAGGCTATGTCCAGCCTCGACAGCTTCTACCTGGTCAATAAGCTGCGCTATTGTGCATCTATCCTTCACTATCGTCACTTTCTGAGTATGCAGGAGGACACAGCCCTCCTCTCAGAGATCATGAGCTATCTGGAGCGGCATCCACCAGTGGCGGTACCTGTAGCAGATACGTACTACCGCGCCATACTCACTATGATAGCGCCTGAGGAGGAGGCACATTTCACAGCCCTGAAAGAATGCTTCTTTAACCATCTCCCGCTCATGGCAGACTATACGCGCAGGGAGGTTTTTGCCTTTGCGCTGAACTATGCCATCCGGCGTATCAACAAAGGCCACCTGGGCTACCTGCATGAGATACTCGCGCTATACCAATACGCACTCGATCACGAGCTGATCTATCAGGACGGCGTACTCTCGCCGTGGGACTACAAGAATATAGTGACCATCGCGCTCCGGAGCAAAGATCACAAGTGGGCGCGCACCTTTATAGAGAACTATAAGAACCGGCTATCGAAAGAAGAGGCCGGCAATGCATATACATTCAATATGGCACGCTATCACTTTGCTGTACGAGAGTATGACAAAGTATTACAGCTATTGCAGGATGTGGAGTACAGTGATGTATTCTACCAGCTGGACTCCAAGACCACGCTCATGAAGACATACTATGAGCTGGATGCATATCCTTCCCTACTCTCCCTGCGTGAAAGCTTTCGTATGCTGCTGGATCGCAAGAAACTGATCTCAGAGCAAAACAAAACCAACTACGGCAACTTTGCCCGCTTTGTGATGAAGCTCTACCGTGTAGATGTAAAAGATAAAGCAAAGGTGGCTGCGCTGCGCAAAGAGATAGAGGCCACCGGCAATACGGCTGACCGCACATGGATACTGGAGAAGCTCTATGAGATAACTCCTAAGTGATCCACCCCGGAAAAGTGTAATGCCATCCGCAGGGGCGGATGGCATTACTTATAACCTATGACTTCTTACTTGAATGTAATGGTCATCTCTACGCGGCGGTTCTTCTGGCGGCCTGCAGCAGTGCTATTGTCTGCTATAGGGCGGGTCAGGCCGTAGCCATATGTCTCGAGCTTAGAGGCGTCCACATTCTTAGCTACAAGGTACTTCTTGACTGCCTCGGCGCGCTTGATTGAGAGCTCCATGTTCATCTCAGCCTTGCCTACATTATCTGTGTGGCCTTCTATCTTCAGGCCATAGTTC
>JAFDYP010000378.1 GCA_018267355.1 Bacteroidota bacterium | reverse complement strand
GATATCTCTCAGTGCAGAGCCTGTGACTGGTACCCCAAATTTTCGAATCCCGAATAGCCGAATTCTTTACCTTCGCTCCCGCTAAATCAAAATACATCATGGAATTTCGCAAAGAGAAAGATACGATGGGCGTGGTAGAGGTACCTGCCAATGTATACTGGGGCGCGCAGACACAGCGCTCGGTACATAACTTCAAAATAGCTGAGGACATTAATAAGATGCCCAAGGAGATCATCCGCGCATTTGCCTACCTCAAGAAGGCTGCTGCGCTGACCAATCTCGATGCCGGTGTACTGCCAAAGGAGAAGTCTGATATCATAGGTCAGGTGTGCGATGAGATACTAGCGGGCAAGCTGGATGATCAGTTCCCACTGGTGGTATGGCAGACGGGCTCCGGTACACAGAGCAATATGAACGTGAACGAAGTAGTGGCCTACCGCGCGCACGTACTGATGGGTGGCAGCCTGCTGGACGAGAAAAAGTCTATCGCGCCAAACGATGACGTGAATAAGTCACAATCATCTAATGATACTTTCCCGACGGCGATGCACATCGCGGCCTACAAGATACTGGTAGATGTGACCATCCCTGGCATCAAGAAGCTGCGCGACACCCTCGCTGCCAAGTCTAAGGAATACATGAAGGTGGTAAAGATAGGCCGTACGCACCTGATGGATGCTACACCTATCACCCTCGGCCAGGAGCTCTCTGGCTATGTATCTCAGCTGGACCATGGCCTGCGCGCTATCAATAATACGCTGGCGCACCTCTCTGAGCTGGCTCTCGGTGGTACTGCGGTAGGTACCGGTATCAATACGCCTCCGGGCTATTCTGAGAATGTGGCAAAACACATCGCTACACTCACAGGCCTGCCATTTGTGACAGCGGAGAATAAGTTTGAAGCGCTGGCCGCGCATGACGCGATAGTAGAAGCTCATGGTGCACTAAAGACGGTAGCCTGCTCTCTGATGAAGATAGCGAATGACGTGCGCCTGCTGGCCTCAGGCCCGCGCTGCGGCATCGGTGAGATCAGCATACCTGACAATGAGCCAGGGTCGTCTATCATGCCCGGCAAGGTAAACCCTACACAGTGTGAGGCCATGACCATGGTAGCTGCACAGGTACTGGGCAATGATGTGGCGATCAACATCGGTGGCGCTACGGGCCACTTTGAGCTGAACGTGTTCAAACCGGTGATCATCTATAACTTCCTGCACTCTGCGCGCCTGATAGGTGATGTGTGTGTGTCATTCAATGACCACTGTGCGGTAGGCATCGAGCCGATACAAGCCAATATAGATAGCAACCTGCACAACTCCCTCATGCTCGTGACCTCTCTGAACCCGCACATCGGCTACTACAAGGCTGCGGAAATAGCACAGACGGCACACAAGACCAATAAAACCCTGAAGCAGACAGCCATTGACCTGGGCTATGTATCGGGAGAGGACTTTGACAAATGGGTAAATCCGCTGGACATGGTGGGCAAGCTCGGCTAAATACCGCTCAAAGCGTTGCCAATGCTAACGAAACGCCTGTATCAACAGATAATGATACAGGCGTTTTTTTCTTTAAAAAGCGTAAATTCGCCACTATCATTAATCAAAACCAAAAATCATCGATGAAAAAAGCATTACTGTTTTTGTCTGCTCTCATCGCCTTAGCATTTGGCGCTACAGCCCAGTGTACGGTAGATAGCAGCCATTTCACCCCAGGCACAGTCGTGTATCCAGCCTCTCTGCCATGTATCCACCAGACTCAGTCTTACTCTGAGACTGTGAATGTGCGTATACCAGACTCGGTAGACGCTCAGATATTTTTCAGCGGCCTGCCGGCCAATACATACTTCCTGTATGTAGACTCTATCCGTCTGGATAGCATCACCGGTGCCCCGTCAGGTATCAGTACTGCTGCCAGCCCGGGCTCAGGCACATGGATGCACGCAGGCCAGTATGGCTGTATACAGGTATCAGGCACTACTGCTGATGCCATAGGCAGCTATCCACTCAGCCTCTTTGGTGCGGGCTGCGTGCATGGCTCCATAGGCGGCTTCCCGGTAGACTCCTGCCAGACAGGCCAGCTGCCAAACTTTATCAACTACTCACTGGATGTATGCGCACCGGCACCTCCTGCCAGTGTCTGCACACCAGATACTGCTAACTTTACCAGCGGCGTGTACTTCTATCCTCAGTCGCTGCCTTGTATCATGCAGGGTGTGCCGTACTCTGAGACGGTGAGCCTGAAGATACCGGACTCTATAGACGCACACCTCTTCGTATCTGCGCTCCCGGCCGGACAGTATTACCTGCACATAGACTCTATGCGCATAGATAGCGTGACAGGTGTACCAGCGGGTATCTCTGTAGCTACCAATCCGGGTGACTCTGTGTGGCTGCATGGTGGTGCATATGGCTGTGCGCTCTTCTCAGGTACGACTAATGACTCGGTAGGCAACTATGCTGTAAACCTCTTTGGCCGTGGCTGCGTACATGGGAATATCTTTGGTATAGCTATAGACAGCTGCGTGAGCGGCAACCTCGGCGCCTACCTGCACTACAGCCTGAATGTCTGCAACGGATCAGGTGCCTGCACAGTAGATACCACGCACTTCAGCAGCTCTACCCATGTATATCCTGCCAGCCTGCCATGTATCGTGACCGGTACATCCTACAGCGGCCAGATCAATATACAGGTACCGGCGTCTATAGACGCGCATGATTTCCAGGCTATCATCCCTGCCGGACAGGCTGTGATCTATGTAGACTCTATCAACATCAATAGCATCACGGGCTATCCTGCCGGTATCACCAGCGTGAGCAATCCTGTGCTGACCAGTTGGCTCTTCCCGGGTGGGTATGCCTGTGCGCACGTGACAGGGACAGTCAATGCCGCTGTCACTGCTGCCGGAGACTACAACCTGACCATCTCAGGTACGGCTTGCGGTCATGGCACTTTCCCACTGATCGGCTATATAGATACCTGCATGCAGTTCAACTTTAGCCAGGTGTATCCATACAAGCTCAGCGTGTGCTATCCTGCCGGTATCTCAGAGGTGCAGAATGGTGTAGAACTGAATATCTACCCTAATCCTAACCAGGGCAACTTTACGGTGGCACTCGCATCAGCAGACCGTATAGCGGGCCAGCTGACCGTAGTAGACCAGATAGGCCGCACCATCCATACAGAGGATATCGATGTGATCGGCTCTACCAAGCTCAATATGAACCTGGGCAATGTGGCCTCAGGTGTCTATGTACTGATGATCAACTCTGCCAATGGCCGCATGGTGCGGCAGTTTGTAGTGAGGTAATCTGTACATCATATCATTTTAGAAAGACCGTTCCGCAAGGGCGGTCTTTTTTGTTTTTGAACCGGAGGAGGGAATGAGCGGTTTGTGTGATACTGCGTCAAATCCCCCGGCCTGCGGCCTGCCCCCTTTTTTAAGGGGGACTTTCAGCCATGGGTCTATGACCGAAAAGTGGTGCCTGATGATTTGTTTTTGAACCGAGGTGATGGATGCTATGTTGTTTTTGGAGTTTTGTTTTTGAACCGATACGCCAGAAGTAAGAGACATTATTTGAGTTTGTTTTTGAACCGAGATGGTATTGATAGCGAAGGATTTCGTGAATTGATTTTGAACGGGGAGGGGGGAAATCGCCGACCCTCCATTCCGAAGACTCGGAACTCCCCGAAGGGAGGCTACAATACACTCGGGCTGTATCTGAAAGAATTGTTTTTGAACCGGTGATGGCATGACGGAGAAGGGGTTTCATGGGATTGATTTTGAACCGGAGGAGCGGAATGCTACCCTCCAAACCTCTCCCGACTGCATCGGGATTTCCGACCTGAAGGGAGGCTTTAATACAAATACCAGCGGCAGGATGAGATTTGTTTTTGAACCGGAGAGGTTTGATACTGAAAGACTTTCTGGAATTGATTTTGAACCGAAGCAGTCATTTCATCCATAAGTTTTGTAAGTAAGCAGGGTTTGAAAATGGTAAAAGGCCGCCCGTGCAAGATTGGGCGGCCTTTATTTATGGGGCAAACAAAACAAGAAACAAACTAGTCTTCTACTTCTTCCTTCTCAGTCTTTATGACCTCTACTCCCTGGAGGAATTTATCCTTGATCTTCTTCTCGATCTCGGCGGCCATCTCAGGGTTATCATTGAGAAGTTGCTTTACACCTTCGCGGCCCTGGCCGAGTTTAGTGCCCTCGTAGCTGTACCATGAGCCGGACTTCTGGAGGATCTCCAGCTCGGTGCCGAGGTCCACTATCTCGCCGGCTTTGGAGGTTCCTTCGCCATACATGAGGTCAAACTCAGTAGTCTTGAATGGCGGCGCCATCTTATTCTTGACCACCTTTACCTTGGTACGGTTGCCTATCACATCGTCCTTCTCTTTGATCTGGCCGATGCGGCGGATATCGAGACGCACGGAGGCGTAGAACTTGAGGGCATTACCGCCAGTAGTCACCTCAGGATTGCCAAACATGACGCCGATCTTCTCACGGAGCTGGTTGATAAAGATGCAGCAGCAGCCGGTCTTGCTGATCGTACCGGTCAGCTTGCGGAGTGCCTGGGACATGAGGCGGGCATGGAGGCCCATTTTGCTCTCGCCCATCTCGCCCTCCAGCTCACCGCGCGGTACGAGTGCAGCTACTGAGTCTATCACGAGTATATCTATGGCGCCGGAGCGGATCAGGTGCTCAGCGATATCTAGTGCCTGCTCACCATCATCGGGCTGAGAGATCAGGAGATTATTGACATCTACGCCGAGCTTGATGGCGTATTCTTTATCAAAGGCGTGCTCAGCATCTATGATGGCTGCGATACCACCCATGCGCTGTGCATTGGCTATGGTCTGGATAGCGAGGGTGGTCTTACCAGAAGATTCCGGTCCGTAGATCTCTACGATACGGCCCTTGGGCAGGCCACCTATACCGAGTGCGATATCGAGCCCGACAGAACCTGTAGGGATGGCCTCTGTAGCCAGTACGCGGGCATCACCGAGTTTCATCACGGTGCCTTTGCCATAGGCTTTGTCCAGTTTGTCTACGGTGAGCTGGAGGGCTTTGATCTTTTCTTTTTTCTCGTCAGCAGTCATGTTTGCCATGTTGTTGGATTTATAATGTAAAAATAGAATTTCTCTTTAAATACTAAAATAATTAGTAAAAATTATTTTTAGCTAATATTTATCGCAACCCATCTTGCTAGAGTGGCGATGAATACAGAGGCAAAATAAAGAGGTCACTGCGCAAAGGATTTGCGTAGTGAAAAATAATTTTTGGAGAGAATTTTGAGGCATAGTCATAAAACTCACATCATATGAAAAACCACTTGCTGGAACAATTCAGCGCGACATTTGATAAGAAGCAATGGTTCGTATCGCTGCGTGATGCGGTGCAGGGACTGACGGATAGCGAGGCGCGGCAAAAGCTAGCAGCGGATCAGCATAGTATCTATGACCTGGTGGTACACCTGATCTTTTGGAATGACCGCTACCTCCATAAGTTGCATGGGCAGACTTTACCCAAGGTCATGAGCAATGAAGAGAGTTTTCGCACGGAGACGGACCTGCACTTTGATCAACTAATGGTGAGAGCGGATGAGGTCTTCTCGCGCTGGGAGGTCGAAATAGAGAAAGGGCTGCCTGCAGATCAGGATACAGACTGGGTATCCATACTAGGAAATATTAGCCTGCATAATGCGTATCACATTGGGCAGATAGTGATCCTCAGGAAGCTGCAGCATTCGTGGAAGAAGGAGTTTGGGGTGAGCTAGTGGGTCTCCGTATACCCATGTGCTGCGATATACATATCACAGTAGATGTAGAAAGCTATAAATGCTATGAACATGACTGCATAGCCTATGTATACTCGGGTCTGGCCGTAGCGCGCGATGCGATCACTACTCTCCATCACAGCCACATCTATGATCCGGTCACCCAGTACCAGTATCAGCAGACCCAGCAGTACCATGTAGCCACCTATCGCACCAAACGGAGCGGAGTACTCCACATGCGCTACCTGCTGCTCCATCTGCATGGCCGGCCATATCAGAAAGTAGCCTGCAAGAGCGGCGCCAAGTACTGCCAGGATAAGGCCGAATGACCTGGGATATGCCAGCGCAAACTTTACTAATTGTTCGTTTCCTGCCATTAGACACCAGGTTAGTGAGAATGTATTTAGACGGTTTTCACGCCGCTGTAGAGACCTTCGATGATGTCTTTGTATTTATCCATTACTACCTTACGGCGCACCTTGGTAGTAGGAGTCAGCTCGCCGGTCTCCGTGGTCCACTCGTCAGGCAGCAGCTCAAAGCGCTTGATGGTCTCCCAGCTGCCAAAGTTCTTGTTCTTCTCATCTATCTGAGCCTGCATCATCTTCTTCACTTCCGGCGACTTGACTATAGCCTCCTTATTGGTAGCGGTCACACCATGCTGCTTGCACCAGTCTGTGAGCGCCGGGAAGTTTGGCACGATGAGGGCAGAGACATAGTTGCGGTTCTCACCTATCACCAGCATCTGCTCTATGAATGGTATCTCCTTCATCTTGCTCTCCAGAGAGAGTGGCGCTACATACTTGCCGCCAGAGGTCTTGAATATCTCTTTGACGCGGTCGGTGATCTGCAGGTACTTATCGCCCTTATAGTCTACAAATTTGCCTACATCGCCGGTATACAGCCAGCCATCTTTCACAGTAGCTGCGGTGGCATCGGGGCGATTGTAGTAGCCCATCATCACATTGGGACCTTTGGCCAGGATCTCGCCTTCGCCAGGCCCCATGCCCTCACGATGATCCAGGTGTACCTCTACACCTCCTATCACAGGGCCTACAGTGCCAAACTTGATCTTGTCAGGTGTGAATGGATTGACTGTGATCACAGGTGAGCTCTCAGTCTGTCCGTATCCTTCGCTGATGAAGATACCGGCTGCTGTGAAGACACGCGCCAATTTTGGATTGAGCTTGGCAGCACCGGTCACGATGCCTTTCACATTGCCACCCAGCGCCTCACGCCACTTGGCAAAGATGAGCTTGTCATATACGTTCTTGTAGAGGAAGTTATCCCACCAGCCGTATTGCTTTTCTATATCATAGTTCACAGCGAAGTCCATCGCAGCGAGGTACAGCTTCTTCTTGATACCACTCAGGTTGGCAGAGGCTGCCTCGAGCTTCATAAATACCTTCTCGAGCAGGCGTGGTACGGAGGTGAAGAAGTCCGGTTTGACTTCTTTCAGGTTGTCGGCTATCAGCTCCAGGCTCTCGGCATAGTAGATGGACACGCCATTGGCCATGTATACATAGACTACCATGCGCTCAAAGATATGGCACAGCGGAAGGAAGCTAAGGACCTTCATGGTATGATCTACGGGGAGGATAGGTTTTACGGCCTTGACATTGCTCACTACGTTGTTGTGAGAGAGCATCACGCCCTTAGGATTGCCAGTGGTGCCGGAGGTATATATAATGGTAGCGAGCTGCATAGGGTCTACCGCTGCGCGGGCAGCAGTGACTGTAGCTATATCGCCACCGCGACCCAGGGCGAGAAACTCCTCAAAGCTCTTGGTCCCGGCCACCTTGTCAAAGCTGAATATGTCTATCAGCTCGGTC
>JAFDYP010000377.1 GCA_018267355.1 Bacteroidota bacterium | reverse complement strand
TGCTTGCATAGTGTACTCGCACTGCACTTCCTGCCACAATCCGACAGGTATTGCACCATTTTCACTGATGTCCTATGCGGACGCCCTGCTAGAGATGGCGCCTATGAAGCACGATGTGACGCAAAAGATCATGCCGCCATATCTGCCGAATACATCCTATCAGAAATATGCGGATATGCATGTGCTGTCTGATGCTGAGATCCAGACTATAGCGGCCTGGGTAGATGCCGGAGGCCCGCTGGGCGATACTACACAAGCGCCTCCCCCGCCGGTCTATACCAGCAATGTGCAAATCACAAATCCCGACCTTACGGGCAGAATACCTGATTTTACGGTGCCCTATACCGGCAATGATCTCTATCGCTGTTTTGTCATCACCAATCCATTACCTTCTACGCAGTATATCAAGAGCCTGGAAGTAATACCCGGCGACAGATCTGCAGTACATCACGTACTGGTATACCAGGATACATCATCCGCACTGCTGACAGCATTGGATAGCGCAGGTGCCGGTCCGGGCTACACTAACTTTGGTGGTACGGGCAGCCAGAAATCTACGCTCGTAAATGGCTGGGTGCCAGGGTCTGGGGTGTACACCACACCAGCAGGTATGGGTATCAAGATACCTGCAGGAGGCCGTATAGTGGTACAAATACACTACCCTGTATCTGCGCAAGGCAAACTAGACTCTACCCGTGTGAACATCAAATTTACCCCTACTACCTCCGGTATCCGCAATGTGACCCTGACACCGATCCTAAACTATATCACAGATATGACGGACGGACCTATTGTGATCCCTGCAGACTCCATCAAGACATTTCACGAGCAGTACACCCTACCAGGCGTCAATGTGACCGTACTGGGCATAGCACCTCATGCCCACCTGGTCTGCCGCAGTATGAAGGCGTGGGCGGTAGATCCTGCCGGCGACACTATCCCGCTGATAGATATCCCCAGGTGGGATTTCCACTGGCAGGGTTTTCATCCTTTCCAGAAGCCACTAAAGATACCGGCCAGCTCTACACTATATGGTATAGCTACCTATGACAATACATATAACAATCCTGACGGCCCACGTCCGCTGCAGACTGTGACGGCGGGAGAAGCGACCACTGATGAGATGATGCTTTTCTACTTTTCCTATCTGGTCTATCAGAATGGGGATGAAAATATCATCATAGACACGGCCTCGCATGACGCGCACTATCTGAACTGCCAGCCGCGACTCGAGCTGGTAGACACTACCACCGGCCCCAATGCCGTGGCCGCAGTCACAAACACTAACCTGATAAGGATCTATCCTAATCCTGCGCAATCTATACTCTACTATGAAAGCTCAGAGGCAGTCAGCGAGATCACACTGAGTGATATCACAGGACAATCCGTCAAGGTACTTACCGCTCCTGAGAAATTGGGACAGCTGCCACTATCAGGACTAAGTCCCGGCATTTACTTTATAAAAGTGACGGACGCCCAAGGGACCTCAAGTACTCATAGATTTGTAAAAGAATAGATCTCACAATTTCGAAAAAAAGGCCTCTCTTTTGCAAGGGAGGCCTTTTTTCGCTACCTGCGTAAGGATGTTTATTTTATTTGCTACTCCAGTAGAAGCGTTTATTTTTGCGCCGTCTTAGATTTCATTTATCCGCTTTAAACACGCTTCCATTATGAAGGATCAATATGCATCTGAACTGCAGCAGTGGATAGGCAAGGAGCAAGCCGCCCTAGCGCTGCTCGATACCGCCAGCAAACTGCAACTCGAAAAATCTGTAGAACTCGTACTTTTTCGCCGCAAATTGTTTGACAAGAAGATCAGCGAAATACTCAGCGACCATGCGTATGCTGAGAAATTCACAGAGCTGAAATTTCCCGTGTCACTGTCTCTCAATATTGCAACGGCTATAGCTAAGCTGGACCTTGCTCCCTCACGCATCGATATTGGCCGCCTATGCACAGAGTTTGTAGAGTCAGGCAGTGATAATTATGATGCTTTTGTGGCTGAGAAGCTGAAGAATTTCATAGGCAAAGACAAAAAAGAGATCAAACCACGGGATGTGGTCCTTTATGGCTTTGGCCGTATAGGCCGTCTGGCAGCGAGGGTGCTCATAGAGCACTCCGGCGGTGGCCAGCGCCTCCGCCTCCGCGCCATCGTGACTCGCGACAAGGCTACGGATGATCTGGCCAAGCGTGCGTCCCTGCTGCGCAAGGACTCCGTGCATGGGCGTTTTGCCGGAGTGATAGAGGCAGATGTGGAGAATAGCTCCATCATCATCAATGGTCACCGTGTACATATGATCACAGCATCGTCTCCATCTGAGGTAGACTATACTGCCTACGGCATAGAGGATGCGATTATCATAGACAATACCGGTGCATGGCGCGATGAGAAGGGTCTCAGCGAGCATCTGAAGTCTAAAGGTGCCGGCATGGTGATACTAACTGCTCCGGGCAAAGGCGACCTGCCAAACATCGTGTATGGCGTAAACCATGAGCAGTTTGACGGCAAGAATGGAAAGATCTTCACCGCTGCCAGCTGTACTACCAATGCGATAGCTCCGGTGATCAAGGTGATCAAGGATACCCTCGGTATCGAGCGTGGCCACATCGAGACTGTACACGCCTATACCAATGACCAGAACCTGCTGGACAACTATCACAAAAAGTCCCGCCGCGGGCGCAGCGCACCTAATAATATGGTGATCACTGAGACCGGTGCCGGCAAGGCAGTGACCAAGATATACCCTGAAATGAAAGGCCTCCTGACCTCAAACGCAGTACGCGTACCTGTACAGGACGTATCTCTGGCTATCCTGAACCTGCGCGTGTCAAAGAAGACATCCGTAGACGAAGTGAACGCCCTGCTGAAGAAATCTTCGCTATATGGTGAGCTGGTAGAGCAGATAGACTACTCTATGAATGCCGAGCTGGTATCCAGTGATGTGGTGGGCAATAGCCACGCCTGCGAGATAGACAGCCACGCCACCATCGTCTCAGAAGACGGCCAGAACATAGTGGTCTACGCCTGGTATGATAATGAGTACGGCTATACCTGCCAGGTAGTGCGCCTGGCGCGTCACCTCGCCGGTGTACGCAGGCTGACATACTATTGAGTCCCATCTAAATCCTCCCCGAAGGGGAAGACTTTAATACAATTTCGGAAAGGTTGGCAGTAGTGCCAACCTTTCTTATTTTCGCACTCTTAACTAACGACTAAAAACAAAGTCCTCCCCGTTGGGGAGGGTTGGGTGGGCTATATGTTTGAGAATTTACAGGAACGGCTGGAGGGAGCCTTTAAAACCCTCAAAGGACAAGGGAAGATCACCGAGATCAACGTAGCGGAAACCGTCAAGGAGATCCGCCGCGCCCTCGTAGATGCGGATGTCAACTATAAAATAGCCAAGGACTTTACCGACCGCGTGCGTGAAAAGGCGCTGAATACAGGTGTCCTCACAGCAGTCTCTCCGGGCCAGATGATCACCAAGATCATGCACGATGAGTTGACCGAACTGATGGGTGGCAAGGAGTCTGACTTCAATATCAAAGGCACTCCGGCCATAATTCTGATAGCTGGTCTGCAGGGTAGCGGTAAGACGACCTTCACGCACAAGCTGGCGAACTATCTAAAGACCAAAAAGTTTAAGAAGCCGCTCATGGTGGCTGGTGACGTGTACCGCCCGGCAGCGATAGACCAGCTCATGGTGCTCGGTGAGAAGATCGGCGTGCCGGTTTTCGCTGATAAAGAAAGTAAAGACCCTGTAGGCATCGCCCTCGCAGGTATAGCCAAAGCAAAAGCAGATGGCAACGATGTGGTGATCATAGATACCGCAGGCCGCCTAGCTGTGGATGAGGAGATGATGAACGAGATAAGTGCGGTCAAGGCCAGGACCAATCCGAACGAGATCCTCTTCGTAGTAGACTCCATGACTGGTCAGGATGCGGTGAATACTGCCAAAGCTTTCAATGACCGCCTCAACTTTGATGGTGTGGTACTGACAAAGCTGGATGGTGATACACGTGGCGGAGCAGCCCTAACCATCACTTATACAGTGGGCAAACCGATCAAGTTCATTTCTAGTGGTGAGAAGGTAGATACGCTCGATATCTTCTACCCTGAGCGTATGGCTACGCGGATCCTCGGCATGGGCGATATCGTGAGCTTTGTAGAGAAGGCACAAGAGCAATACGACGAGAAAAAGGCTCGTGAACTCGAGGCCAAGATCAGCAAGAACCAGTTCAACTTCAATGACTTCCTCTACCAGCTGGAGCA
>JAFDYP010000376.1 GCA_018267355.1 Bacteroidota bacterium | reverse complement strand
TGATGTGCTCCTCCTTGACCAGTTTGCTCCACTTGCTGTCACGCAGGTGATGTGAGAGGAAAACAGGTTTCATATTGCCCGGACCAAAGGGCGACATCTGGCGGAGAACATTGTAAAACTTCTGGTCAATATCATCCAGCGCGATCTCTGCATCTATATCTATCTCAGGTACTTGCTGCTCAGGAGTGATACGTGCTGCTACGACCTTCTCAAAAGCTTCTGAGAAATCCTGCACCTGCGCTGGATGCATGGTGAGCCCTGCCGCATAGCGGTGCCCGCCAAACTGGATCAGGTGCTCGCGGCACTCATAGATCGCCTCATAGAGATCAAAGCCCCTGACGGAGCGGCCGGAGCCGGTCACCCGCCCATCTGAGAGCGTGAGCACAATAGTAGGACGGAAATACTGCTCTATGAGGCGCGATGCCACGATACCTATCACTCCTTTGTGCCAGCCATCATGATAGAGCACGGTAGATTTGCGGGACAGCATTTTCTCATCTGTAGCTATCATGTCCAGTGCATGCTCCGTGATAGACTTGTCCAGCTCTTTGCGCTCGTGATTGAGGCGGTCCAGTACATCAGCATGCTGGTCAGAGGCCAGGTCTTCATCTGTGCAGATGAGGAGTTTGACTGAGGCCTTGGCGTCAGCTATGCGCCCGGCGGCATTGATACGCGGACCGATGATGAATACAATGTCAGATATATCCAGCCGCTTGTAGAGAGTGGCTACACCTATCAGCGCCTTGATGCCCGGGCATGGAGAGGTGTTGATCTTTTTCAGCCCGTGATATGCCAGTATGCGGTTCTCACCTGTGATGGGTACTATGTCAGAGGCGATGCTCACACAGACCAGGTCGAGGTGTTTGTATACTTCCTCTGCTGGTATGCCCTGCTGCAGGGCAAACGCCTGCATGAGTTTGAAGCCGATACCACAGCCGCTGAGCTCTTTATACGGGTATGCGCAATCGTGCTGCTTGGGATCGAGTACCGCCACAGCAGCGGGCGGCTGATCACCGGGTGTGTGGTGATCGCAGATGATAAAGTCTATGCCTTTTTCTTTTGCGTAGTCTACTTTGTCGTTTGACTTGATGCCGCAGTCCAGCGCGATGATGAGCGTGAAGCCATTGGTCGCTGCGTAGTCTATAGACTGTGTAGATATGCCGTAGCCTTCAGCATACCGGTCCGGTATATAGTAGTCTATATTGGTATAGACGTTTTGCAGGAAACTGTAAACCAAGGCTACAGATGTGGTGCCATCTACGTCATAGTCTCCATATATCAGGATACGCTCTCCGGCAGATATAGCCTCGGTCAGCCTATTGACCGCGCGGTCCATGCCCTTCATCAGAAATGGGTCGTGCAGGCTATCGAGCGACGGACGGAAAAATGCCTTGGCCTGGTCGTAGGTCTCTACGCCACGCAGTACGAGTATCCGGCAGAGGGCGGGGTGTATATTCAAGTTCTCCCGCAGGTTGGCGACCTTAGCCTCATCTGCATCGTGCAGGGTCCAGCGTTTCTCGAGCTTTGGCATGACTAGTAGCGAAAGTTGCTATTTTTTTGGAGCATTAGGGATCAGTGTGCGGCTTTGTGCGAGCCATCGCAGTAGGGCCAGTTTTTGCTGAGACGACAGCGGCAAAATGACATCTGAGGCTGCTTCTCCAGTACATTGCCATCTTCATCCGTCACCTCAAAGTCGCCGCGTATCACCAGCGGTCCATGTGGCCGCAATGTGACCTCGGTGTGGTCTTTATTATCCCAGAGTTCGTCCATGGTATGCTATCTGCTGTAATACTAATCAATCCGGAACAAAACCTTCTTATGTTTGTTTATACATAGATATGGTAAAGACAATTTTCCTTCTGCTCCTCACGATCATCGTGCTGCCACTCGTAGCTGTAAAGCTGGATCCCATTTCACTCTCAGATCTGCAAAAGCATATGCTGCTCACCTCGGGATTCATAGCCCTGGGGGCGGCTACACTCTGTATAGTAGTAGCAGAACTCACTAAAAACTATAGCCAGGTAGATAAGATATGGAGTGTGATACCGGTGGTGTACGCCGTGTATTTCGCCTATGCTTCGGACTGGGATCCGAGGGTCACGGTGATGGCCGCCTGTGCGCTGATATGGGGAGCGCGATTGACCTATAATTTCAGCCGCCGCGGAGGATACCGGTGGAAGTTTTGGGAAGGAGAGGAGGACTACCGCTGGGAGGTGCTGAGACAGAATCCGTTATTCAAAGGGAAGCCGGTCAATTGGAAGTTGTTTGCAGTGTTCTTCATCGGGCTCTATCAGAATACCCTGCTGTGGCTGATCACACTGCCTGCTATGATGGCCTATGCAGGACATGATAAGCCCCTACAGTGGTCAGACTACCTGCTGGCTGCCCTGATGATCGCACTGGTCGTGACAGAAACAGTGGCTGACCAACAGCAGTGGAACTATCAGAATGAAAAGTACAGGCTAAAGCAAATAGGCAAGCTGACCGGTGAATATGCAGACGGTTTTGTCAAAACAGGCCTATGGAAATACAGCCGCCATCCCAACTACGCCTCCGAGCAGTCTATCTGGGTGGTGTTCTATCTTTTCAGTGTATCTGCTACCGGTGCCTGGATCAACTGGACCATGGCGGGCTGCCTCCTGCTGATGGTACTATTCCAGGGCAGTGCAGATTTCAGCGAGGGAATCTCTATGGGTAAATACCCGGCATATGAGGAATATGTCAAACTGGTGGGAAGGTTTATACCTAAGATTTGGTGATTTGCTTTGATACTAAAGACTGCTTTCGGTCGTTTCGTATGGGTTTTATGCGTTTTTGTAAATAATCTGATAGTTAAACCGGAACAAAAACAGGTTATTTGCAGCTTCGATCCACCCATGAGATTTATACATATTTATTCTACTGCTATCCTGTGCGCTCTGATGCTCACAGTATCTGCTCAGACCAAACATACTCTGAGTGGCTCCATACGTGATGCGAAAACCGGCGAGGAACTTATAGGTGCTATTATTTCTGTAAAGGAACTGCCCAATACAGGCGCAGCCAGCAATGCGTATGGCTTCTATTCACTCACGCTACCCGACGGGCACTACACCCTCGTAGGCCACTATGTGGGCTACACTGACTTCATGCGCGAGATAGACCTGAGTGCCAGCCAGACCATAGATATCAATCTGGCCCCGGCGGCAGTAGAGATCAAACAGGTAGAGGTATCTGCCAGGCGCACGGATGACAATGTGAAACAAGCGCAGATGAGCGCCACAAAACTGGACATCAAAGAGCTGGAGAAGGTGCCGGTCATATTTGGTGAAAAGGATATACTCAAGACGATACAACTCCTACCGGGTGTGAAAAGTGCGGGCGAGGGTAATAGCGGATTCTATGTGCGCGGTGGCGGGGCAGACCAAAACCTGATCCTGCTGGACGAGGCACTGGTGTATAACGCGTCTCACCTGCTGGGCTTCTTCTCCACCTTCAATAATGATGCACTGAAAGATGCCACGCTGTACAAGGGTAATATGCCGGCAGAGTTTGGTGGCAAGCTCTCGTCAGTGCTCGATATCAAAATGAAGGACGGCAATGACAAGACCTACTCTGTGGGCGGGGGTATAGGCGTCATAGCATCTCGTCTGTATGTAGAGGGGCCTATCGTGAAAGATAAAGGTTCGTTTATCATAACCGGCAGAAGGACTTATGCAGATATTTTTACCAAGCTATCCAAGGATACTACGATCAATAAGAGCAAGCTATACTTCTATGATATCAATGCGAAAGCAAACTATCGCGTGAGCAAGAAGGACAGGTTGTTTCTGTCCGGCTATTTTGGTAGGGATAAATTTGGTCTGGGCACCACCTTTGGGATAGACTATGGCAATGTGACCGGTACGCTGCGCTGGAACCATGTAGTGAATGACCGCATCTTCTCCAACCTGTCTGCGATTTACAATAACTTCTCGTGGAAGGTCACGCTGAATAGCAACGGTGTTGACCTGATCATCAACTCACTCATACAAGATGCAGGACTCAAGGAGGATCTGGAGTACTTTATCGATACTAAAAACAAGATCAAGTTTGGCGGGCAGTCTACTTTCCGCATAGCTGTACCGGGTGAGGTGACGGTGAATACGCCACTCTTCAAACCTGTAAACCTGAGCCGCTCCTATGGCTGGGAAAATGCGATCTACGCGCAGCATGAGATCACTCTTTGGCAAAAGGTGAGCCTGAACTATGGCCTGCGTATTTCCTCCTTTACGGTCACAGGGCCGGGCAAGAATTACTACTTCCATGCCAATGGACAGCCTACTGATACTACAGTACTCGAGCTAGGTCAGTTTGGCAAGACCTACGTGAATCCGGAGCCACGCTTATCTGTGAGCTATAATTTCAAAAAGAGTATGTCACTAAAGGTGGCATACTCCCGCAATACCCAGAATATACACCTCCTCTCTAACACAACTACCAGTAGTCCCACTGACCGCTGGATCATGACGAGCAATAATGTACGCCCGGAGATAGCTGACCAGGTTTCTGCGGGTTACTTCTTCAACTTCATGCATGATATGTTTGAAGTGAGCGTAGAGGGTTATTACAAGTGGATGCAAAACCAGATAGACTACATCCCCAATGCACAGTTGACCGCCAATGAGACTGTAGAATCTCAGCTGGTGTATGGCAATGGGCGTGCATATGGCGGGGAGTTCTTCATCAAAAAACGCGCGGGCAAATGGATCGGATGGATCAGCTATACACTGTCACGTACAGAGAGGCGCTTCACAGAGGTGAATAACAATACATGGTTTCCGGCGCGGTACGACCGTACACATGATCTGGCCATCGTGCTGATGTGGGACATCACACCGCGTATCAATGTATCTGCCTCGTGGGTGTACCAGACCGGCAACGCCGTGACCTATGCTGCCGGCAAATACCAGGTGAACGGACAATGGGTGCCATACTATCCGCTGCGCAACCATGACCGCTTCCCGCCATACCATAGGCTGGATATAGGAGCGACCTTTGTGCTGAAGAAGCACAAGATGTGGGAGCATGACCTGAACGTCTCTTTCTACAATGTTTATGCGCGTGAGAATCCATACCAGATCAACTTTATCTCTGACGCAGATAATAGCGGCGTGTCAAAGACGCAGCAGATAGCACTCTTCCGTATCGTGCCATCACTGACGTATAATTTCAAATTCACGTACGTAAAACCTCAGAAGTAATGAAGCGCCTCACTATACTCGCTATGATCGCGGCGCTGATCACCACAGCCTGCCGCAAGGACATACACCTGAACCTGCAAAACGCCTCGGGCCTGCTGGTGATAGAGGGCAATGTAAATGACCAACCCGGTCCATACCTGGTGCAGCTGAGTAAGACGGTGACGTTTTATGATCAGGATACGGTGGTGCCCGTATCAGGTGCTACCATCACCATCACGGACGATGCCGGGGGCTACGACTCGCTGCAGGAATTAACTCCGGGCTACTACTATACTACCACACTATCAGGTACAGTAGGCCGCACCTACCACATGCACGCTCATACTGATGGCAAAGACTACGACGCGACAGGCACGATGCAGCCTCCGGTGGCAGTAGACTCTATCGGCATCAGCGGATCTTTTTTCTCCAGCAATCCGAGAGGCTTCATACAATTCAGTGATCCCGCAGGTATCGTCAATTACTACAGGACCGTATTGTACCTGCATCAGTACATAGATTCTACGACTACAGATTTTCACCATACGCGTCAGCACAAGGTAGCCGTGATCAGTGACCGCCTGAGTGACGGCCTGACCATCCAGTCCAGTGTGCGGTCAGACTATGATATCAAAACGGGTGATACACTGCAGGTACGGCTGGATGCTATAGAGAAACCGGTCTATGACTACTGGTACACACTCAATAACTCTACTACCAGCAGCAATACCGCTGCTCCGGCCAATCCGCCATCTAACATCTCAAACGGGGCGTTGGGATACTTTAGCGCGCACGCCTCGACCTTTAGCAAGCATGTCATTTATGATGGCAACCTGAGGTTCCACCGGATAGATTAAAGCGTTATTTCTCCAGGATCATGGTGACGCTCTGGCCACCTGCAGCGCAGACGGAGATGACACCTTTGCCGGAGCCTTTCTCGTTGAGCAGCTTGGCGAGTGTAGCGAGTACACGACCCCCTGTAGCAGCGAATGGGTGGCCCGCAGCGAGGCTGCTGCCGTTCACATTGAGTTTGCTGCGGTCTATAGCACCGATGGCTTTGACTCCGTATTTGCCGCTGAGTTCTTCGCTCTCCCATATTTTGAGCTGGGCCAGCACCTGCGCGGCAAAGGCCTCGTGTACCTCATAAAAATCGAAATCCTGAAACTTCATACCTGCCTTGTACAGCATGCGGCCCATAGCATAGGTAGGAGACATGAGCAGGTTTTGCTTCTCCTTTACAAACTCTATGGCTGCCACCTCTGCATGAGTGATGTAGGCGAGAATAGGTAGGTTGTGCGCCTTGGCCCAGTCTTCGCTGGCGAGGAGTACGCAGGATGCGCCATCTGTGAGGGGAGATGAGTTGCCGGCTGTGAGGGTTCCGTTTACTTTATCAAAGGCAGGCTTGAGTTTGGCTAGTTTCTCCAGGGTGCTATCGGTGCGCAGGTTATTGTCGCGCTCCAGGCCTGCATATGGTGTCATTAGGTCTTTGAAAAAACCGCGCTCATAGGCCGCAGCCATCTTCTGGTGACTGACCAGGGCAAAAGCATCCTGATCCTCGCGGGCGATACCAAAATATTTTGCGGTGACCTCGGTGTGATCTCCCATGGACATGCCTGTGCGTGGCTCTACATTCAGCGGTGGCACAGGAGCCCAGTCTTTTAGGCGGATACTGAGAAATAACTTGATGCGCTCGCCGGTAGTCTTGGCGCGGCGGGCAGCCAGCAGCGTTTTGCGCAGTTTTTCACCAAATACCAGAGGCACATCACTGGAAGAATCCACTCCACCCGCTATGCCGCACTCTATCTGGCCGAGGGCAATTTTATTGGCTATATAGATGGCAGACTCCACACCAGTATCGCAGGCTTGCTGCAGATCGCAGGCCGGTGTGCGCGGATCCAGTGCGGTGCTCAGTACGCTCTCGCGCATGAGGTTAAACTCACGCGTATGTTTCAATACTGCACCGCCGGCTACCTCACCAAGGAGCTGGCCTTGCAGCTTATACCTCTCTATGAGGCCGTTTAGCGCGGCTACCATCATATCCTGATTGCTGGCATTGATATAGTTTGTATTGTGGCGTGCAAAGGGGATCCTATTAGCACCGATAATGGCTACACGGCGGTATGCATTGGTATATGACATGGAGGGAGTGTTTATCTATCAAATATAAAAATGAAATGACTGTGGAGAGACAAAGCTTTGGCAACAAAAACGCGAACCTGCTAAAGTCTATACCGAACAGCGCCTGTCAAACAACATAAAAAAAGGCCACCCCAGGGTGGCCTTTACAGTATCGTAGACTAACGGCTGTTATTTGATAATAAGCATGCGGCGCGTCTTGACAAAGTCTCCCGCACGCATCTGATAGAAGTAAACGCCGGACTGCAGGTCCTCCTGTGCAAAAGACACCCTGTGCATACCGGCTGCCTGTGTGCCATTGACCGGCTGTGCTACGAGGCGGCCAGCTTCATCATAGATCGTGATACTGACGCTCTGAGCTGACGGTATCACATATTGTATCTCCGTAGTAGCGCTGAACGGATTCGGCACATTCTGCAGGAGGCTATAGCCATCTGCAAAGTTGATAGCATTGATGCCAGTAGTGGTTTGCACATTGATCACATACGGAGACTCTACACGCGCTACTGAGCTGTCAGGTACCACGTGTATCGTGTCATATGTCGGCTCATACTCCACATCATTATCTGTATCATAAACTTTGTAAGTGATAGCCTGGGTTACATTGGCAGTGTCCCCATGAATCGTGATGAATACCCTGTAGGCATTCAGGCTGTGCAGGTAGATAGGCTGTGCTACGCCTACACAGGTGCCGTTTACAAATGCACCTACCAGGTAGTGGCTCTGCGTGGTAGAGACGCTATTGAACTGCAGGTCGGCCGTCACACTCATGTTTTGCTGGTAGAGGTTATCGTCAGCATTCCATGATGGCAGGCTACGGTTAGGCGGTATCACAAAGTTGAAGGCATTAGCGGTCTTGAGCTTATAGCCCTGACCCGGATACATATTATTGAGGGTGCCGGCCCAGCCACCACTGTTGTACTGAGTGAAGGTACTCTGCGTCTTCAGCAGATCACCATCAGCTACTGTCACATTGGCCAGGTATGATACAGCGCTGGAGATATCCTGACGAGGATATCCTACCCAGTTCCAGCCGGAGGCTATCTGTATGCTGGTAGTATCTGTGACTGCGGTGCCCAGCAGGTGCAGCGTATCAGGCTGACTGAGCTGGATCATATAGCTCTTCTTAGTATTGAATGTAGCAAGCGCACCCTGCCATGTACCTGCTCCTGTAGAAGGCTTGTAGTATTGGGCATACGCGTTATCGGTTTTCACGATGCTGGCATTAGCCGGATGCAGATGAGCGAGTACATTGTTGGTGCTCATATCTGCAGCATTCACATTGAGTGAGAACCAATTCCAGCCCGGAGTGAGCAGGATGGTCTGGAAGATGCCCTGAGGGTGCAGGATATAC
>JAFDYP010000375.1 GCA_018267355.1 Bacteroidota bacterium | reverse complement strand
GGGCGGAAATTGCCGCAGGCTTCATAACCATGCGGAGCACGTGCTCCTTGCATGCACCCTGGCCTGCTCATCTGCGTTCCGGCCGGATATGGTCTGCGATGATGCGATCCAGTTCACGCACCCCAAAAGGTTTGTTCAGATAGGCGGTGGCACCTGCTGCCAGACACTTTTCCTTGTCCGCAGCACTCGCGTGCCCCGAAAGACTGACAATGGCAATGTCACGCGTTTTAGGATCTGTGGCAGCACGAATCTGCCGGATGGCGCTCAAGCCATCCACCACCGGCATGCGCACATCCATGAGAATGAGGTCAGGCTGCAGTGTGGCAGCCTGCTCAATGGCTTCACTGCCATCACGGGCTGTGATGACCTGGAAGCCGACGCTTTCAAGATAGTTGCGTGTGACGGCGATGAGCGCGGGCTGATCATCGGCGATCAAAATCGTGGGCTGGCGGGAAGAGGCCGGAAGTGCTGCTTCGGTGCTGACCGCAGGCTCCGGCAGGCACGGTTCCTGCACCGGCACCACTGCCGATGACCGGCTCAGCGGAAGACAAAGGGTCATGCAGACTTCCTGCACAGCGGCTTCACTCACGGCAAAAGTACCGCCGTGGAGCTGCACCAGTTGCTGCAGCAAAGCCAGGCCGATAGGTTTGACTTTCCCCAGCCGGCTGAGGAGATGCGCCGGCTCAGAAGATGCCTGACCAACGCCACCCAAAGTTTGAAGCTGCAGGCCGCCCTCGTCATGGGTGATGTGCAGCCGCAACTGACCGCCGGTGTGCATGGACAATACAGCGGCGGAGAGCAGCTCCGTGATGATCTGCTGCAAGCGGCGAGCATCGGCAAGGACGACGAGATCGGGCGGCTGTACTTCCGTGACAATCTGAATGGACCGTGACTGCACCAGCCCCGCCACAGCGGCCACACTGCCGGCACACAGCTCACTTACCAGGCAGGCTGTCTCTGTCAGCGGTACGGCTCCTGCTTCGATTCTGCCAAGATCCACCACGTCCGCGATGAGCTGCAGCAACTGCTTTGCGCTGTCCTGAATGGCTGTGATCGCCTTCTTCTGCGCGCCCTCCAAAGGTCCGTAAATACCCTCCTGCAACGTTTCCACCTGGGCGATTATGTTCGCGAGCGGATTGCGCAGCTCATGTCCCATGCTGCCAAGAAATTCATTTTTCTCTGCCATAGATCCCTCAGTCACAGAGAAATTCGACCTCATCAAGCCCTGCTGCCGAGGTTTAGTCGAGTCTAAATCATTATTCATTATCATGCTTCTCCACTACACGTGTCAGATTTGCTGTATGTTACTGCTGATTCCAGTCATAATCAGAAACTAAAGAGCATTCATGCAGCAGGCAAATTGGCATTCCAATCGTTCAGGAAAATCCGGGGTGATCCTGCTGGTGGAGGATCACGACCTCTACCGTGAAGTGGTGCGTGCCGCCTTGGGCAGATACCTGCCCGATTTTGAAATGCTGGAGGCAGACTGCGTGGCCGCCGCGCTCCCGGTGCTGCAGGCACACTCTGTTGACGTGCTGGTCGTTGACATGACCTTGCCGGACGGATCTGCCATTGATCTGGTGGAGCAATGCGGGTATTTCATCCAGCAGGGGGTCAAAGTCATCGTGCTAAGCAGCCATTCCAGCGCCGACATGCTGCCGGTTTTAAGCCGCGGTGATGTGCATGGCTTTGTCTCGAAGGAGCAGGGGCTGAAGACCCTGGCAGAGACGATCACCGCCATCTGCCATGCCGAAGTTCCCAAGGCCAATACATATGAGGACATGAAACTGGAAAAGGCCTTGTGAATGATTGAACCCACTGTTGCATGATCATCCAAACCATGACGACGGCCGCCGCCACTGATGACCTGGATATGGAGGTGCAGGACGACTGGTTTCGCAGCGTTTTTGACTGTCTCAATGATGCCGTTTTCATCCACGACGTCGTCACAGGAGCCATTCTGGAAGTCAACCAGCGTGCCTGTGAAATGTATGACTGCAATCCTGATGAAATGCGGCGCCTTTCCATCGCGGCGCTGAGCGTCAATACCCCCCCTTACACTCTGGAGGAGTCGCAGTACTGGATGCGCAAGGCGATGGAAGAAGGCCCCCAGCTCTTCGAATGGCAGGCCCGCGCAAGATCCGGACGCGTGTTCTGGGTGGAGGTCAGCATGCGCCGGGCCAGCATCCTCGGGAACGACAGGCTTGTCGTCACCGTCCGTGACATATCCAAACGAAAGCATTCGGAGAGTGAGCTGCGGCGGAGTGAGGAACGCTTCCGCACCGTGCTCGGCAACTCCAAGGACCCGGTTTACTGTCTGAGCCTGCCCACGCTGACCTATGATTACATCAGTCCGGCTGTGGAGCAGGTGCTGGGCTTCAGCATCGAGGAGTGCATCGAGGGAGGGCTGCGTTTCATGTTTTCACGGATTCATCCCGAGGACTATCAGTCCAAACGTGATCGTCTCGAAAAACTCATGACCCGTGATCTGAACGGGGATTTTCAGCCCGTGCTGGAATATCGGTTCAAGCACAAGAATGAGGCCTACCGTTGGATCAGTGACAACCGCTCCGTCGTCAGAGACAGTGAAGGCAATCCGGTGGCGATCATCGGCAACCTGCGTGATTTCACCACACGACGCGAACAGGAGGAGGCGCTGCAGCAGCAGGCGCACGCGACGCTGCTCTATCATCTGGAAAACACCTCGCTCGCCCTGGTGGAATGTGACACAGACAGCCGCATCTGCCGCTGGTCCCCCCAGGCGGAGAAAATCTTTGGCTGGACCGAGGCCGCCGTCATGGGCAACGATCACACGGACTGGAACTTCGTTCATCCGGAAGATTTGCCGCGGGTGAAGGCAACTCTGGGCCGGCTGCT
>JAFDYP010000374.1 GCA_018267355.1 Bacteroidota bacterium | reverse complement strand
CTCGGTATCTACCCGCTGGGCTTCATATTTCCAGCCCAGTGTAGAGAGATATTCATTGTAGTCTACACGCAGGGTATCTTTCACATACTTGTCAAAAAAATCCTGCACCTCAGGATAGGAATATTTCACCATCTCAGTGATCACGTTTTCATCTTTGAGCACATAGTTGACCCGCGCATTATTTTTGATATCCATCATCACAGACTCGAGTGTCTGCTCTCCTTTGCTCAGCTTCATGATGCGCAGGTCCAGCATCATAGCCATCACTGCACCTTTGTAGTAGAAATTCTGGTAGCCGCGTTCGTTGCCGTCCAGGTAGCACCTTTCACTTTCGTCAGTCAGTGAGTATGGTTCGTAGAAAGACGCGAGGCTGATCTTATTTCTGATCTCAGTGATAAACTCCTGCTCTGTCAGGAGCTCTTTGCGATACTGCATCAGCAGCGAAAAGTATTCTGTAAAGCCTTCGTATATCCACAGATTGCCTGTCTGCATTTTGGCGCGCAGGTTGAGCTTATTGGTCATGTCCGTCTTCATATTGATCGGCTCAAAGAGGTGAAACAACTCATGCGATGCCGTGAGCTGCAGGTCACGCACCAGTTTAGGACCATCACTGCCCTCCGAGAAGTAGTAAACAGAGGATGCCGAGTGCTCTACAGCGCCATACTCATCCTCTTTGCTTACCCCGTTTCGGGATGGATCGGCATAGTGCACGAGAAAATAATAGTCCTTGACATTAAATCCTCCGCAGAATGCATCTGCCCCTTCACTCACAGATTGCAGCACTCTGGCTATATCCCTGACCTTGACCATATCATGCTCGGACCAGAGACAGATGTGATAGTGTGTTTTGCCTACTATAAATCCCGTTTCCTTTTCTCTGTTGTACATCACCGGATTATCCAGCAAGGCCAGATAGCTAGCCACTGCGGCGGTATCTGTGTGGCCGGCAGGGCCGAGGCCGATAGCCGAATGGCCGTACATCGAGTCCGGACGAATGATCTCAAGGCGGTAGGGTGAACTTTCGTAACCCTCGACATAGCCTGCTACTGCATGAAAATTGATGAGAAAATGTTTGCTCCTCACAAAACTGGTCCCTAGCTGCCTCATCAGTATAGACGGCTCCTGATAGTGCCATGAGTCGTGTATGATGTATTCAATACGGCTGAGGGAGCGGGCCTGATTTATCTCAAACTCATTGAGCGAGAGGCGGGTCACGGTCAGCTCATGGCCTGCGCTGTCCAGCGCTTTTACGCCGGAAAGCAGCTTGCCCGTCTTTAGCTCAGAGATGCAGCCGGGTACATTAGATGGCAGGACGAAACGTACTTTGTCAAGGTCCAGATGTGGAGATACTATCTCCACTTTCAAGCTAAAGCTATCCGACTCATTGAGATTCAACCGGATAAGAAAAGCATCACTGCCGGCGTAAGACGATAATGCCCACATCATCAGGCAGGTGACGACAAACGCTCTCAGATGGATGTACAAGTGGTACCCTTTTGTCAAGTGGACAGATTGATAAATCTAAATTAAAATTTGCCTCTATAAAATATAAACGCCTTTATTAAAATTGTATTACAAACTGAATGTCGTAGATGCCGATACCCCAATGGATGACGCGTACAGACCTCCTACTCGGTCAAGACGCAATAAAGAAGCTGATGGATGCACATGTGCTGGTGGTAGGCCTGGGCGGCGTGGGTGGTATCTGCGCTGAGATGATAGCCCGCTCCGGCGTAGGTCATATGACTATAGTAGATGCCGACGTGGTAGAGGCCAGCAATAGAAACCGCCAGGTACCGGCACTGGTCAGTACTGATGGCCAGTCTAAGGCAATGGTGCTCGGGGCACGCCTGCTGGATATCAATCCCGACCTCGACCTGACCATTATTAACGAATTTATCAATCCGACCAATACTCCTGAGCTGCTGAAAAGCACTAAATTTGACTATGTAGCGGATTGTATAGATACGCTGACCTCCAAGGCTAACCTGATCAGGGAGTGCTATGAGCAAGGTATACCTGTGGCCAGCTCTATGGGCGCCGGCAGCAAGGTAGACCCTACCCAGGTCAAAATATCAGATATCGCCGTAACATATAATTGTAAACTAGCGTATCATGTCAGGAAAAGATTGCACCGCTCCGGTATCCGCAGGGGTATCCAGGTAGTCTGGTCTGCTGAGAGACCTGCTGAGAAACGCATGATAGTGACCGAAGGAGGCCCTAAAAAGTCCATAGTAGGTACGATATCGTATATGCCGGCTGTATTCGGATGTGCTATGGCCAGCATAGTGGTCAGGAGTATCTATGAGTGATTGTGTAGAATTTTTGTGTTTAGTGCTTTAATGATATAATGAAAAACCTGCTCCCCTTATTCTTTGCGCTGATAGTGTGCCATGTCCTCTCTGCCCAGACCGTGACCAAGACAAGCTATGCTGTAGACGAAAACTCTGTGATACGTGACTCGACCGGCCATCGCCTCACCAAGCTGGAATTTTATCAGGTGGTCATGTCAGGCGAGTATCAGTTCAAGCCGGTCAAAGATGACAAGGGTATGATCAAAGAATTCACCCTGGTACATGTCAAGAAATCTGAGAACAATACCAACCTCGCTGTTATCTCATCTACCAGTACCGCACCGGCCACAGGCCTAAAGGTGGGCGATGATGCTCCGGAAATATCAGGTACAGATCTGACCGACTCCGTCACTTATGACCTGGCGGACCTCAAAGGCCGCAAAGTGATCGTGCTGAATTTCTGGTTTAGCACCTGCAGGCCGTGTATAGACGAGATAGAGGATCTCAATCGCCTGCAGGAACGGTATAAGGAGCGGGCAGATATCGTATTTATAGCCCCTACCTTTGACTATCCGGAGATAGCAGACAGCTTTATGGAGCGGCATCCATTCAACTATGCGGTGATACCTGAGGCCTATGAAGCTGTGCGCATGTACAAGGCTGTAGCCTTCCCGCTCAACGTGATCATCGGGCTGGATGGCAAGATAGCCTATATATCTGCCGGCGGCCTGCCGGGCATAGAGTACCTGATGGATAAGAAGATCCGGGAACTGCTCGGCATGCCACAGCGCGACCCCTATCAAGGGCACTGATCAATACTTCAGCTCTTTGTAAGGGGATTTTTTCAACTCTTCAAACAGTTTCCTGCATTTCGCATCTGCACTCTGGGCATTCAGCGCAAAGAGCCAGAAGTTCTCATAGTCACCCTGGTTCATCGCCAGCTGCATCGTACCCTGAGATTTATGCTCGGCTATCTCCCAGTTGACTACTACCTTGTAGTTGAGCCTATTCAGATAGCCAAAGGGCGTAGACACATCAAAGCGGTACAGCGCCGTATCTCCCACCACCTTCGTTTCTTCATATTGCTTCAGCTCAGAGAAATGAGTTTGAGCGGTATCAGTCTTTGACGAAACTGTCACACCCAGTATGACCGGCCTGTCCGTGACTTTCAGGGCTTTCACAGCAGCGAGAGCGAGCATAGTAGCGGCTTTGTGCCCGCCATGTGTCTCAGGCACAGGCAGCAGGCAGAAGACGAAGTCATAATGCTCCTGCGTGAGCAGCTCATGGAGTTTAGTTGTCACTTTCAGTACATCCCAGGTGGTATCGAGCGGCTCGCGCTCGTTCAGCCCATAGTGCGCGTCCTTCTGATCCAGAAAGTAGATATGCCGCATGCCTATGATCTTGCCCGCATTGGTCAGCTCCTGCTTGCGGATACGGGGCAGGTTGGCCCGGCCCACGG
>JAFDYP010000373.1 GCA_018267355.1 Bacteroidota bacterium | reverse complement strand
GGCTAGTATAGTAGGCATCGCGCTGCAAAGAAAGGAAAGAATAAGGAACTAAAGATTTTTAAAACGCAGCCATACCCATACTTTAGGGCGTAGCCAGGCGTTGGTGCACATAAGATGAAGAAAGGGCTCAGGATACTCGGTATCATTATACTGCTGGTACTATTGCTATGCGGTGGTGTCACCCTTTCGCTGCGTATCCCTGCCGTGCAGAATTATGTCGCCCACATAGTCGTCAGCTATGTATCGAAACGTCTCGGCACCAAAGTATCCATAGACCGCTTCCAATGGTCACTGCTCCGCAATGTAGACCTGCAGGGCTTCTACCTGGCCGACAAAAAAGGTGATACGCTCATCTACGCGGGCACCCTCAATGCAAACATCTCCTACTGGAGCCTTTTCAAAAAAGAAGTAAAGATCAAAGGCATCACACTCGATCATGCCCGCGTCAAGCTGCAAAGTGATACCGCCGGCAAGCTCAACCTGACCACCCTTTTCTCCTCCGATAAACCGGCCACCCCTATCGTTACCCCTCAAAAGGACACGATCGCAAAATCCCTGGACGTGCTGATACAGCTCAAGACCATCGGCATCTATCACACCGACTTCAGCTATGAGGACCAGAAGAAAAAATCTCTGACCAAGGTCCTTATCCCCTCCTGTGATGTAGATGTAAACGAGATTTCGATCAAGAATAAACTGATAGCCCTTCAGTCCATACGTATAGACAGCGTCCGGGCCGCCATCATAGGTGGTATCAGAGATACGAGTGCTCCCAAGCCTATTGAGGCTATCCACTTCATGCCACCAGGCTGGCAGCTCACCTGGCAGGAGGCCGCTATTACACATTCTATCTTCTCCTATGACAATCTCAACCTGGCCTCAAGCCCCAAGGGGATAGATTTCTCTCACATCCTATTTACCGGTATCAATTTTAAAACGGGCCAGGCGGGTATCCTGCGTGACTCGATAGGCATAGATGTGCGCACACTGACCGCGGCAGAAAAGAGTGGTTTCAGCATCAAAGGCCTGACGGCAACGGTCAAAGCTACCGACAAAGAAGTAAGCCTGAGCAAGCTCAAACTGGAAACACCAAACAGCAGTATCAATAACTATCTGGGTGTTACCTTCAATGAATACGAAGACTTTAATGATTTCATCGGAAAAGTCACCCTGAAAGCTGATCTCGACAAAGCTTACATCTCGCTCAAGGACTTAAACTACTTTGCCAAGGGCCGGCTCGATGCTTTAGCGCACAATAAGATATTTATCACAGGCCATGTGAAAGGGCGTATCAATGACCTGCAGGGCAAAGGCATAGCGCTCAGCATAGGCCGCAATACAATACTCAAAGGCGACTTCTACACCAGCGGCCTGCCTGATGTCAATGAGACATTCCTAAACCTTCGTATCAGCCAGTTTACGACCTCCGCTGATGACATCCGACGCATCTATCCCACGGCTCCCTTCCCTGCCAATTTCAATACGCTCGGCGATATCAGCTTCACGGGAAACTTTGACGGCTTCCTCACTGACTTTGTCACGCAGGGCAGGCTCTATACCGACCTGGGTTCGGCATCTTCGGATATTAATTTCAAGTACAATCCTAAACTAAAAACAGGTTCCTATTCGGGTGACTTGGCATTGACCAATTTTGACCTGGGCAAGTGGTTTGGCCAGCAGCAGTTATTGGGCAAGATCAGCCTGAAGACACACGTCGTAGGCAATGGTATCAAACTGGAAACGATAAACGCCAAACTGGATGGCGAGGTCAGCAGCCTGACCGTGAAGGGCTACGAATACCAGGACCTTAAGGTAAACGGTGTGATAAAAGGAAAGTTTTTCAATGGTGAGCTGATCTCTCATGACAAGAATCTGGACATGGATTTCCGCGGGCTGGTAGACCTGACAGAGAAACTACCGCGCTACAACTTTACTGCCGATATCAGAAATGTTTCCCTGCGCGATCTTAATATCACCAAAGACACACTCAATATCCGCGGTACACTGACGGCAAATTTTATAGGCAAGAAGCCGGATGATATGATCGGCCTGATCATAGGCCAGGACTTGTTTTTGCAGCACCGCTCAGACTCCGTGATCATTCACAATCTGACGCTCACCTCTACCGTCAATCCCGATCAGTCTAAGAAGATCACGCTCATGTCAGACAAGGCAGAGGGTGAGATGGATGGCCGCTTTACATTCTCGGGTATGACCCGTGCTGTGACGCGCTACCTCAACTATACTTTTACAAAGGATTACCGTGACACGACCTACATCTCACCTCAGCAGTTCACTTTCAATTTCAGGTTTTACGACTCCTCCGCTATCACCAGGGTCATAGATCCAAAGTTTCGCATGATCAGAAACTCTGTGATCTCCGGAGAGTTTAATACCGCTAAGGAGATACTCAACCTCAATGTCTCAGTGCCGGAGGTCGCTTATGACAAGTATACACTGAAGCGCTTTGACTTTGACCTAAAATCGCATGATGGCAAGGTAGATATGCGCACCACCGCAGATAATTTCTACATAGGAGATAGCCTCATAGTAGATACCCTGATAGCCAAACTCAATAAGGAAAAGGAAGAGTTTCGTTTTGACCTGATGGCATCAGACGCACACGGATTCAATAAAGCCGACATCACCTCCTATATCAGGCCCGTGACCGGTGGTGTAGAGATACGTATGACTCCATCGGAAGTACTTCTCGGTGGCAATCAGTGGAGCTTCATGCCTGACAATCTCCTGACCATCCACGGCAAAAAGATCTTGACCAGCCCATCGGGGCTCGTATTTGTGAATGGACAGCAATCCGTCAGGCTCGACTCCTACCTCAAGGGCGATAGCTCCACGAGTATCAACCTGACCCTGAAGGACGCAGCCCTGGCAGACTTCCTCAATATTTTCAGCAGGAAGGTAAAAGACATCACAGCTACTGTCAATGGGACCGTGAAGGTAGAGGACATATTTTACAAGCCTGCTATCGTAGCCAATGTGGAGGCGCGCGACCTGACCATGAAGGATATCAATATAGGCACGCT
>JAFDYP010000372.1 GCA_018267355.1 Bacteroidota bacterium | reverse complement strand
GAGATACAGTGCTACTAACCCTATGGCTACCTCGGGAGGTACTACACTGGACCCGCTGACCGGCCAGCTGACCTTCACACCAAACCAGTCTCAGGTAGCAGTAGTAAAGGTAGGTGTGGATGAATACCGCAACGGCGTACTAATAGGCCATGTGGAGCGCGATATGCAGGTGATAGTGACCAACTGTACCAACTCTGCCCCTACAGGCGGCGGCATCAATGGCGTAGCCGGTGCGTATACCTATAATACTACGGCCTGTTCCAGCTTCTGCTTTACCATACAGACAGCCTCTGCCAATGCTGCAGACAGCATCTTCTATACGCTGGCCGGCGCTACCCTGCCGGGAGCTACCTTTACCAGCTCAGGTGGTGTACAGCCACTGATCACGGTGTGCTGGTCGCCATCACAGGCGGATGTAGGCAGCCATACCTTTATCCTGAACCTGAGAAACAATGCTTGTCCATATTATGGTACTGCATCTATAGCATACACTATAGTAGTAGCACCGGCGGCTAACCCACCTGTAGATGCAGGACCCGATATACACCTCTGCCAGGGCCAGACCGGCAGCCTGACTGCTACCTCTACAGGCAGTGTGACCAGCTACACCTGGTCGGATGGCACGACTACCCACAGCGGTGCGACCTGGTCAGGTATCAACCCTGCCGTGACGACCATCTACACGGTATCTGCACTCTACAGCAATGGCTGTACGCTGACCGATCAGGTGATAGTGTACCGCAATACAAAGCCTACAGTAGTAGCCTACCCGCCTATCTCTACGATATGCTCTACCTCTGATACCGTACAGCTGAATACGATAGCTACCAATGCATCTACCTACAGCTGGACGCCTGCTGCCGGGCTGACCTGCAGCAACTGTGCCAGTCCTAAGGCCTCTCCTACTGCCAGCACAGTGTACTCTGTGGTAGCGCTGGACTCATCTGGCTGCCCTAGTGATACCACCACTGTGCGTGTGAACCTGAACAGCCCGCCTCCGGTGCAGAGCTGCTCCGTGATCTATGCCACACCGAGCGGTACCGGTAGCGGCTCGCAGTATGACCCTACCAACCTGGACAATGCTCTCGCTGCGGCACAGTGCAATAATGCGGTGATCAAACTAGCCATAGGCACCTATACGGTAGACTTCCCTATCACTACACTGGGCAGCTATACTACTATAGAAGGTGGATTTGACCCGGCGAATAACTGGGTGAAATCGAGCCTGCCCGGGGCGACCACTATCTACCGTAGTGCACTCAATCTGGAAGGCACCGGCAACACCAAGAGACTGGTAGGTATCTACCTGAATGGCGCCCAGTATATCCGCCTGCAGGACCTGACCCTGCAGACAGCCAACTGCCCTGCTGTATCGGGGTCAGATACGTTTGGCTATAGCAACTATGGCATCCACATGACCAACTGCTCTAACTATAACTTCGTAAGGTGCCAGATCAAACCGGGCAGCGCCTCTGACGGCAAGGCGGGTACACCTGCCACCGGCTCGGGTACACCGGGTGCAAATGGCAACACGGCGGGTAACTCCGCCACTGGTGCCTCCCCGGGTGCCGGCCCTAATGCCGGTGGTAACGGCGGCAACGGTGGTAGCGGCGGTACGACATCCGGCGGCTCAGGCACAGCCGGTTCTGCAGGTACCGGCGCTGGCGCGGGTGCAGGCGGTGGCGGCGGCAGCGGCTCCGTGACTTGTGCGGCCTTTGGTATATTCAATGGTAGCGCGGCTCAGCCGGGCGGCGATGGTGCTCCGGGCACTGCCGGCACCTCAGGCACTGCAGGTGGCGCTGGCACAGTATCCGGCGGTTTCTTCACCGCAGCTGGCCAGGGTGGCAATGGTACTGCAGGTACTACCGGTAGCGGTGGTGGTGGTGGTGGTGGTACCGGCGGAGCGGCTCTCAATACGCGCGGCTCCGGTGGCGGTAGCGGCGGTAGCGGCGGCGGTGGCGGGCCGGGCGGTACCGGTGGCTACGGCGGCGGCAACTGTTTTGGCATCTTTATCAATAGCAACGGTGCCAACGGCGTGATACAAGAATGTAATATAGGACCTCTCACTGCAGGCAATGGCGGTGCAGGCGGCACAGGTGGTGCCGGTGGTGCCGGCGGTACCGGAGGCAATGGCAATACAGGTGGCTCAGGCTGCCAGAATTTCTATGGCAATGGTGGTAACGGTGGCGCGGGTGGTGCCGGCGGTAATGGTGGCAACGGCGGTGCCGGTATAGGCACGCGTGTATATATAGCCAGTGGCAGCGCGCTGACCACAGCAGATACCACCTTTGGCCTGGTAGCACAGCCTACGATCTTTGCGGCGAATATCTCCTGTACCAATCGGAACGATACCATCTCCTCTGCTGCCTCCGGCAACTGGAATGCAGGTGCCAATGCCACCGTACCTACAGGTACAGGTACGCAACTGGTGACACAATACACTGTGATAGGCCGCAAGGATATCACCTATAGCGCCAATGTGTACTCCGGCTTTGTGAACATCGCGCTGGATCAGAGCTCCTTCATACCAGTGATACAATCTACAGCCTCTGTACTGAACGGGGATACCTTCTTCGTATGCCAGGGCAGCAGTGCTAATTTTAACCTCCAGATCGCATCAGGCGATACCTTCAGCTGGGATTTTGGTGGCGCACTGTCACCGAGTGTTTACTACGGTGCTACCCAGCAGAACCTGACCGGTCTGACATTTAATACTCCGGGACTCTATATGATCGTGGCCAATATCAAGACCAGCTGCTGCGGATGGTCTCCATATGATACGGCCTGGCTGCAGGTAGACCCTGCTCCTACTATCAGCTATACAGGTACGACCTCTTTCTGCCCGGGAGATAGCGCTCATATCATCCTGACAGGTACAGGCGCATCCTATATGTGGACTCCGGCAGGTGGCGTGAGCAACCCTACCGGCACCGATGTCTATATCCATCCGCTGAACTCAACGACCTACGTGGCCTCTGCCCTCAGTGCGAGCGGCAGGTGCCATGCCGATACCTCTATCGCCATCACAGTGCTCACACCGGCTACACTGGCATTCACCACTGTGCCGGCTACGTGCGGCAGCAACGGTGGCGCTACAGTGACACCTACACCGGCAGGTACCTATACCTACCAGTGGAGCCCTACGGGCGCTACTACTGCTACTATCAGCAGCCAGCCGGCGGGCAACTACAGTGTGACAGTGACGCCGCAGGGATCTACCTGCTCTGTGACGGGTGTAGTAGCCATCAGCGCCAATGGCGGTGTGCAGGCTTTTGTCACAAATACTATCGCTCCGCTCTGCCATGGCGACTGCAACGGTGCGCTGAAAGTACGTGCCATAGGCGGTACCTCTCCATATACATATGCATGGACCACCTCATCCACTATAGACAGTGTGTACAGCCTGTGTGCAGGATCATACACTGTGACCGTGACCGATGCCAACGGCTGCAGTGTGACGACGTCTCAGACGCTGACCGATCCGCAGCTGCTGCAGGTAGTGACACTGGACAGCACTGCTACGCAATGCGGCAGCTCATGTACCGGTACGGCTACGATAGATGGACAAGGTGGTACGGGCAACTTCACCTATGTGTGGAGCCCGGCAGTATCACCGGCTATCAATCACCCAACGAATCTCTGTGTCGGCCACTATGATATCACTGTGACGGACCAGAATGGCTGTACAGGCACCGGTGGCGTGACCATCAGTGCCAATGTGCCGGCCCTCAATGTGACGCTGGCCAATGTACCGGAGACATGCCCGGGCTACTGCAATGCGAGCAGTGTGGCTACCGTGAGCAATGGTACTCCTCCATACGCATTTGTATGGAGCAACGGACCTACCTCTGCCAAGGATAGTAATATGTGTGCAGGGCCGTATACACTGACAGTGACGGACGCATCTAACTGCCCTCAGACGATCTATGATACTATCCCGTCTGCGGGAGTGCCGCTGCGCCTGTCTCTGGCAGGCACCATAGAGAGCTGCCCGCAGAAGTGTGACGGTACGGAGATAGCTACGGTCACGGATGGATTCCCTCCGTATACCTACACATGGAGCAATGGAGCTAGTACGGCTACCAATAGCAACCTCTGCACTGCCACCTATGTACTGACCGTGACAGATTCACACAACTGTACTGTAACCCTGTCTGACAGCCTGGCACCATCGCCAAACTCGATACCGGGATTTGCTCTCACGACCAGCACTGACAATATCTGCTTTGATAAACCAGACTCTGCTCAGCTGACAGCCGTGGCCGACTCTCTGATAAACTTCGTATGGAGCACCGGTGTGACAGTGCCATCGGCACTCACTGCTACGATCACAGTATCTGACTCAGGCACCTATCAGGTATCTGCTACCAGGAATGGCTGTGTGACCACACTCACGCAGATCATCACCGGAGTGAAGTGCGACAGCGCCTGCGGGGTAGCTATAGCAGATGCCTTCACGCCAAATGGCGACGGCAAGAATGATGAGTTTAAGGCGATCTACTCCTGCCCTGTGTACTCCTTCTCCATGACCATCTACAACAGGTGGGGGGAGAAAGTTTACGAGACCAATGATATCACCAAGGGATGGGATGGCACCTACAAAGGCGCAGCCATGCCATCAGAAGTATACCTCTGGTATGTATGCTCTAGAGAGAAAGACGTGACACCGGAAATCTGCAAGCAGGGCAAGCTGACACTTTTCCGATAAAAGGATACTGATAAACGAGATCTAAGGGCCGCAGGTGATAAACTTGTGGCCCTTTTTTTATGGGCGGATCGTGACCCTGATACGGGCATGTGGGTCGGACACCATGATCTGAAGGTTGTTATTGGCAGCGTCGCGGCTGGCTATGTAGTGCTCTGCGCCGGAGACAGTCCAGTGATATGCATCTCCCATAGACAAGCGTGGTACGGAGATCAGTGTAGGAGCTTTGATGCTATCATCGCTGATATACTCCATCTCAAAGGTCTTAGCAGCAGGATCAAAATGAAAGGAAACCAACTGGCCCGCTACCGCTGCCGGGAAAACACGCAACAGTTGCCACATCATAGGCGATGGGGTGAGATCACGGTTCAGCGGGCCCCAGCCGCCCGGGTCTCCTGACCAATAGGTCCATGACGCCTGCCGCTGATCCATACCTGCCAGGATATCCTG
>JAFDYP010000371.1 GCA_018267355.1 Bacteroidota bacterium | reverse complement strand
TTGTCCTGGAGGGCTATCTCTGCATACTTCTGCTTTACCGCTTCCTTGATCTCGTTATCTGTTTGCATATGATGTGTGTTTTGTTTTATCGTAATATGCCGATGGATATGGCCAAAAAAAAATCAACAGCACTTAGGCGAGGTAAAGGACACAAATAGTTCACTCAGGTATGCCTTGGCCTGTTTCCATTCTTTGTCATCTATACAGTAGCATACCCTGGCGCCATCTATATCACCTTTTATCAGCCCAGCGTCTTTCAGCTCTTTGAGGTGCTGTGAGATGGTACTCTGCGAGAGTGGCAGCTCGTCTACTATATCGCCGCATACGCAGCTATTCTTCTGCACTAGTAGCTGCAATATGGCTATCCGGGCCGGATGCGCCAGCGCCTTGGCATACCGCGCTATCCGGTTATCCCGCTCGCTAAACTCTTGTGTCTTACTAGCTCCCATTTCTATCGCAATATTACGATTAATATTTTGATCTACAAAAAATATTTCACCTGAAACAAAAACAGCCGGACAAAGCCGGCTGTTCCATTAATCTCTATTCATTATTATCTATTCTCTACAGCGTCTTTGTGTCTATCACAAAGCGGTACTTCACGTCACCCTTCAGCATGCGCTCGTAGGCGGTATTGATGTAGTCGGCACTAATAACCTCTACGTCTGATACGATATTGTGCTCGGCACAGTAGTCCAGCATCTCCTGCGTCTCGCGTATGCCGCCTATCAGTGATCCGATGATGGTCTTGCGCTTCATGATCAGGTCAGACGCCGGGATAGCCTGCGGTGTAGGAGGGATACCTACTACTATCATCGTGCCGTTGGTCTTTAGCAGCTTCAGGTACGCACTATAGTCATGTGGGGCAGATACCGTATTGAGTATAAAGTCAAACGCCCCGGCTGCAGCAGCCATTTTCTCCTTGTCAGATGTCAGGATAAAGTTGTGTGCGCCGAGCTTCTTCGCGTCAGCCTCCTTAGACGGGCTACCGCTCAGCATGGTCACCTCTGCTCCAAATGAAGCCGCAAACTTCACCGCCATGTGACCCAGGCCACCGAGGCCCAGTACCGCCACTTTATGGCCTTTGCCTACGCCTACATGTTTCAGCGGAGAGTAGGTAGTGATACCGGCGCAGAGCAGCGGCGCTACGGCGCTCAGGTCTAGTTTATCTGATACGCGCAGCACATACTGCTCGTTTACGACTATATTATTGGAGTAGCCGCCGTAGGTAGGGGTAGTAGTGCCACGCTCAAAGCTATTGTAGGTACCTGTCATACCCTTGTCGCAGTACTGCTCCTCACCGGCCGCGCACTGCGGGCAGCTGCGGCAGGAATCTACGAAGCAGCCCACACCGGCCAGGTCTCCGGCCTTAAACTTTGTCACCTTGTCACCCACCTTGACTATGCGGCCTACTATCTCATGGCCCGGCACCATAGGGTACTTGGAGCCACCCCATTCGTTGCGGGCCTGGTGTATGTCTGAGTGGCACACGCCACAGTAGCGTATCTCTATGTGCACGTCATTCGGCTTCAGGTCGCGGCGGTCCAGGGTAAAGGGACCCAGCGGCGTGGTGGCATTCTGTGCGGCGTATGCTTTGGTAGCTATCATGGTATATCTGATTTTGTGCTGCATAGTTAAACCATAATCGAGGGAAGATGTTGCAACAGCTTTAAATTTTTGTAAACATTTTATCTTTGCAATACCTAAACACGATCAAAATGAGAATCATAGCTGTACCCATACTTGCCCTGCTTTGGCTGATGCGCATGTTGTACAGGGGCTTTATCAAAAAAGACCTTCGCCAAAACCCTGATGAGTTTTACATCGGTGCAGGTTTCATCGTGGTGTGGGGCGCTATCTACTGGTTTATCTTCGCCTGATATTCTGTGCTGCTATTCCCTCTCTTGTATCTTCCTCCTGTGCCATACATGGCGCTGCTCGCTGGTGCCGGTGAGGTACAGATTGAGGCACACGAGAGCTATGTGAAATCTACCTGGCGCAACCGGTGCGAGGTAGCCGGTGCCAATGGCATCATACCCCTCAGCATACCTCTGGCCGGCGGTCGTGATCACCACCGCCTCTATAAGGGCACCCAGATAGCATATACAGAAAACTGGCAGCACCGCCACTGGACCACTATCTACTCGGCATACGGTAGTGCACCCTACTACGAGTACTATAAGGACAAAATAGAGCCGCTATTTCATCAGCATTTCGATAACCTCTGGGAGTGGAATGAAGCATGGCTGACGCTGCTGCTCAGGCTGATGAGGCTCGATGTGAAACTGGTCTATACAGATAGCTACGACCGTACACCCTCTGAGAGAACCGACCTGCGTCATATCTGGCGCCCCGGCAAACTACCACGAGACATCACTTTAGGAGCGGAGCGCTGGCAGATACAGGATGTACCATATATCAAAGTATTCCGGCCGGTGGATACCGTGGATTCGGGTCTCAGCAGTCTGGACCTGCTGATGAATGAAGGTCCTCAAAGTCATGATATACTAAAAAGGATGGTCACCCGGACCATCCTCTGATAAAAAATATCTGGTTGCATTCATCAGATCACGGCGCAAAACGCGGATCAGTGAACTGTACGTCTGTCGTATCACGTATTCCGATCTGGTTGATCAGAGAGCCGTTGGTCTTCTGGTAGATGGTAAAGATGCCATAAAGTGTACCGCTTCCTTTCGGTACTTTCACCGCAGCAAAGTTGGCATAGCCGCTGGAGCGCACCACCGCTGTAGTGCGGTCACGCTGCTGAAAGTTGATATTCCCAAAAGCTTTATTGAACGGATCTGCATAGGTGAGGCCGGTGTCAGGCGCAGTAAACTCTATACTGTCCACACGTATCAGCGTGCTCTGCTCATAGATCTGATTAGCCGCATTGAGGTCGGCTATGGTGTATTTCTTTGGAATGAGCGTCTGGTTTAGTGCTCCCTTTACTATGTAGGTAGGCATCAGTGTGTATGGTATACCGCCCAGGCTCGGTTGCGGTCCTGTCGTATCGATGTAGCTACCCATCTCCAGCGTGCCGAGGTAGTTGTAGAGGTACAGGCCTTTGCACTTGATAAAAATGCGGCGTCCTATCGGGTATTCATTGTAGAGTCCTGTGGCGTCTACCTTCAGCTGTATACCTCCGGTAGAGTCCTGCAGAACGAGCTGCTTGTAGAAATTGCCGGAGCGGTCGGCAGCATTGATGATGCCGCTCAGTATGATGCTGTCATTGATCCTGACAGGACTGGCGCTATCCAGCACATGTGCTACACCAAAGCAGTAGCGGATCTTAAAGTCACGCAGGTTCATAGTGGCAGCCATACCAGATGGGTCGGTGGCAGTAGTGTCTGGAGGCGAGGCAAATTTTTGCTTGACGCAGGCACTGGCCATCAGAGCGATAGCGGCGGCTGTGATCAATGTAGAGAGGAATTTTATAGTTGATTTCATGTTGATCTCTTATTTGTCTTTAGATGGATTAGTGGCAGCGGTGACCCGGGTAAAACATCACGTCTGAGGTGTCCCGTATCACTATCTGTGGTATGCGGCTGATAGTGTAGTAGGTATAGAGTCCGCGCAGGCTGCCATGACCCGGATTGGGCTTCAGATCAGCAAAGCTCGCGTAGCCGCTCGTGCGTATGATGATGCTATGATT
>JAFDYP010000370.1 GCA_018267355.1 Bacteroidota bacterium | reverse complement strand
TAACAAGGCAGTAAACGATATCAACGCATCTGTGAACACTTATAACAAAACAAACAATGAGCTGAACCAGAACCGCGCCAAACTGGTAGATAACTATAATAATACGCATCAGGCTTTTATGGCCAAACATATCCCTCGCCACAAATAACATTGAAAGGAATACAAGACATCACTATACAACAAGCTTCATTGGCGGATCTCGATGAGATCCGCCAGTTGTTTTATGATACTGTCACGATGGTCAATGCCAAGGATTACAGCCCGCAGCAGATCGCCGCGTGGTCATCGGGATATAATAACATATCGAAATGGGAGATGCGCCTGACAGAGCAGTACTGTGTGACAGCGCATACGGACAGCAAGATAGCAGGTATGGCCTCTCTGGCACCATCGGGCTACCTGGACCTGATGTATGTACACCGTGCATATCAGGGTCAGGGTATAGCCAGCATGCTACTGGCTGCACTGGAGCGGCAGGCAGCAGTGTGGCAACTCCATGAGATATGGGCCGACGTGAGTATCACCGCACGGCCATTCTTTCTGGGGAGAGGCTATCATATCAGTACATACAATGAGAAAGAGATAAAGGGCGAGAAATTTCAGAATGCCGTCATGCGGCGGATGCTAAAGTTCTCATAACTAGATTACAGATACAGTCATTCAGATATTGACCAAAGTATCTGCCTTCAGCTCATGCTTTCCTTCAAACATAACGACCGTAAAACCCTTTAGCAAGGAGGTAACTTTGGGTAGATTTAGTTCATTGATAAATGGATCCTCTGTGCCACAGATGAAGTATTTCTCCTTTTGGGTAAAGGCTGCAATGCTTTCCGCATTCTGCAGTTCATTGGCTATCTCTCCGGCATAGAAGATCACAGCATCGATCCGCCGCTCGTTTTGATATACCCACCGCGATAGCGTAGCCACTCCCTGAGAAAAACCTAGCACCACGATCTTTGCCTGATACGCTGACAGGCCCAGTGTATCGTAGATAGTATTGAGATAGCTCACATAGTCTTTCATCTCAGCCTCCCGATCTTCACGTGTCATCCAGGTGGCGCCTACTTCGGGTTTGCCTGCGCGGAGATAAAAGCGGTTCAAAGCTTCCGGAGCTATGATAAAACGCTCCCCATTGTCCAGCGCTGCGAAATCTCCTACGAACTGCTCTGCGAGCTGTGCCCAGCCGTGAATGACGATCCATATTTCCCGGGTTCTCTCAGTCAGGGTGCCAAGTGTATAATAGCGTGCCGTTTTTGATACCGTGACGTGGTGAGCGATAGCTGCCATCTATTTTATTTTCTTCAAAAGAAAGGATATTCCCGTCATGGCGCAAAACAATACGGGACTGATGAAAGATGCCTAAAGCTATTATTAATTTTTACCAGATAATTTCTCATGACCTGACCTGAGGCTGCTCATTTCTCAGGGCCTTATATTTTTGCTATTATTATAAAAAACACAAGGTCATGGAGATAGCACGGCTGGAGGGTGCCACTAAAGTGTACCGGAGCGGTGACTCTGACATCACTGCGCTCAGTCCGACAGATCTCATCATATCAGGCGGCGAACTGGTGCTGATCATAGGACCATCGGGATCAGGCAAGACCACTCTGCTCTCGCTGCTGGGCTGTGTGATATATCCTACCCACGGCAAGGTATGGCTGAATGGCACCTATACGGATGCGCTGAGTGATACCGCCATGGCACGTCTCAGGCTGAATAATGTGGGTTTTGTCTTTCAATCCTTTAATCTCATAGCCCCTCTCAGTGTAGAAGACAATGTAGCGCTGCCGCTGATCCTGCTTGGCAAAAAGAGCGCAGAGGCAAATGCGTCTGCACGTACTGCACTGGATAGGCTAGGTATGTCTCACCGCCTTAGGTCACTGCCCAAAATGCTATCTGGCGGCGAGCAACAGCGCGTGGCTATAGCCCGGGCGCTGGTGAGCGATCCACCAATGATACTCTGCGATGAGCCCACTGCCTCACTCGATGTGGCCTCTACCGCTATAGTGATGAATAAACTCAAAGACCTGGCTGCATCTGGCAAGGCCGTGATAGTGGTCACGCACGACCAGCGTCTCATTCAGTTCGCAGATCGCATCATAGAGGTGACCAATGGGACGGCCTCTGAGCGTACTGTCAATCAATACATCACAAATCTCGAATCAAAAATATGAGCATCCATCACTATTATATTTTTATACTCCTGCTGGTGGCGCTGACCGGATGCAAAGGCAAGGAGGATAATACAGAGCAGGCCCACACAGCAGCTATAGCACCTATACAGATCGTGGCTCTGGGCAGGGTGGAACCCCTGGCCAGAATCACCTCTATAGGCTGCCAGACAGGTGGCATCATCAGAAAGATATACATAGCAGCTGGCGACTCTGTGCGCAAAGGACAGGCGCTGATAGAGATCGCTCATGACTATGAAAATGCACTACTGCAGCAGGCACAGGCCAGGTATGCCACCCAAAGCGCTGAGATAGATAATGTAACAGCCCAACTGAAGTCTGCCCGCATAAAATCTGACAACCTCCGGACCAGGCTGCAGCGCATCAAAAATATATATGCCCGCGATGCCGAGACCAAGCAGAATCTGGACAATGCGCAGGCTGACCTAGACCAGTCTCTGGCCGATATAGACCGCTACAATGCCATGCTGGTCTCTGCGCAAAAAACGACGGAACAAAGCCAGGCGGACATCAATGTGGTAAAGGCGCAGATCGCGCAAAAAACAGTACTCGCTCCAGCAGATGGAGTAGTGCTCAATATGGATCTCACAGAGGGCGCTGCTGTCAGCCCAGACAGGCCTTTGTTTGATTTCGCGCCGGCCTCTCCTCTCACAGTACTATGCGAGGTAGATGAGCTATATTTTGACAAAGTAAAATTGGGCCAAAAGGCGTATATCCGAAACCAGGGTATGAGCGAGCGACTGGCAGAAGCTGAAGTGATCTTCCTCAGCCCCTATATCAAAAAGAAATCGCTTTTCAGTGATGATAGCTCCAATATGGAAGACCGCCGCGTACGCGAGGTGAGGCTGCAAGTAAGGGGCGACGCGATACTGCTATTTAACTCCCGGGTGGAGGTGGTGATCTCAATTTGACAGTAGCATGCTCAGGACAGCGATAAGATTCATAGTATACGACAAAGCTAAAAGCACGGGTGCACTTTTTGGCGTCATTATATCCATATTTCTCATAGGTCAGCAGGTCGGCATTTTTATTTTTCTGACCAATATGATGTCAAACCTGGTGGATCATATAGATACCGATATATGGGTAATAGATAACCGTAGCACCAATGTAAACGCCCTGGGCCAGATAGACAGCCGCTACCTGCGCGAAGTAGCAGCTATCAAAGGTGTGGCACAGGCATATCCACTCGTGATAGCGGGAGGCGCAGCCAAATTTCAGGATGGATCATCAGGAGGTGTCTCGCTCGTAGGCTCACAGGCACCGGGCTTCACAGGCGGACCATGGGGCGTATCACCTCAGACAGTGCAGCAGCTGATCAACGATAATGCAGTGACCACAGAGTACTATGACCGCAAGCTACTGGGCAACATCAGTCCTGGCAGCACCTTTGAGATCAATGGCAAAAGGGTCTATGTAGCCTTTCAGACCAGAGGAGCACGCGGATTTGGAGCATCGTATGTTTTCACTACTGTAGAGCGCGCGCGCTATCTGGGCAGTTTTCCGCAGGATAAGCTCAGTGCGATATTGATAAAAGCAGCCCCCGGCACAGATCCGGCAGCGCTGGCACGGTCCATTTCTACTCACATGTATGGGGTCCAGGCCTGGACACGCAGGGACTTCAGCCGTGCCACAGTCAATACGGTACTCGCCTCCAGCGGCATAGCTACCTCGGTGGGTACGCTTATCATTTTTGCCGTACTGGCGGGAGCCGTCATCATAGGCCTCACTCTCTACTCGGCCGCCAATGACCGCATCAGGGACTATGCCACCCTCAAGGCCATAGGCGCTACCAACCGCTACGTTAGAAACCTGATTCTCATGCAGGCGATGATATTTGCCACCAGCGGCTACTTGATAGGAATACTACTTATGGAGAGTTTCCGCCTGGGGATCGCTAATGCCGGGGTGATGTTTAGCTATAGCCCTGTCATGTATCTATCATTTGCAGTGGTCACGATACTTATCTCCATGACTGGTGCTATCGCGGCTATCAATCGTATCACAAAGGTAGAACCAGCATCGGTATTCCGGGGCTGAGGCATTAGCTTTTCGGCATTCACCGGCAGGTAAAAAAACGGCTCCGCATCTTTTGCAGAGCCGCTCCTTATCCTTTTAGATGCACCGGCTATTTGGTAGTAGTGATATTCATCCTCTCACTGATCGCATCGATCTGAGCCTTCATGCTCTTGATGGCTTCATTCTGCTTTGAGTCGTTATTCTTCAGCGCATCGTTTTCATTTTGCAGCGCGGCGATACGGCGGCAGAGCTCCTGAGTGGCAGAGACGTTGAGCGTATAGATACGGTCATAGTCTACTACACGGAAATCATCCACCTCCTTGCCATATACAAAAACGCTCTTGGCAGACTCTGTCATTCCTTTCACTACGAATGATTTGTCAGACAGCACCTCGCTGACGATAGCTTCCAGCTTATCGGTCTTGTCTGTGATCAGTTTGACCCTATCACCTACATCCAGTTTATGAGCCTTATCCATAGTGATGGTCAGTGTCTGCTGCACCTCACTGTATGCTACCGTCTGAGCCAGCGCATATATATTCGGTATAAAGTTAGTCATCTGGTGTACTGCCTCCGGATAGGCAGTTTCTACCTGCTGAGCTATGAATCCTTTCTTGCGCTCTGATCCACTGGCCACCTGGTCTTTATACTTGAAATCTGTAACCTCTATCTGATTGAGTGTAGCAAGATCGGCAGCTCCGTTACTGATATCCTGGATATCCTTGATACGGCGATCTGATGTAGCATTAAACTCAGGGCAGACGATACGCCCTGCTGCGCGTACACTAGTGGCGCATGCGCTACAGCTAGATGTACCCCATGTGCTATTATTGAGATAGCCGTAGCTACCCATATTGTAGTTCACCGTGCTCTGTATATCCAATGGTACCACAGGAGCAGTGGTACCTATACCCACATAAGATCCATTGATGGCCATGGTAGATCCTCCCGTACCTCCATTAGTATTGAAGAGTATTTTCTGAGTGCTGGCCTGAGATCTAATCACCAGGTCTCCTGCCGCAGCATCGGTGGACCAGGCTCCTGCCCCCGCTGCCATGCCTATCTGTGCTTTCACTGTACCTGCAGTACCAAAGGCATATCCTACGCTACTAGCACCATCCAGCATGATACCATCGCCATTGGTAGGAGTGTATACGTGCATCCTATACGAAGGGCTACCGGTACCTATACCTACTTTACCATCTCCCTGTACCTCCATCACGGTAGTACCGGCAGTAGTCTGAGAGGTGCCTGTAGAGAGGTCCAGCAGCCTATTGCTACTAGCGGTACCAGCTACTTTCACAGCCAGACCGTTGGCACTGGACGATGTGGCGCTGTTGTACATCGCCGCCGTATATCCACTGGCATTGTGTACCCATGTGAAGCTATTGGGGTTGATCCCCTGAAAATCACTGCCAATAATATTCAAGGCAGTATTGGACAGCAGACTGACAGGAGATGCAGTGTGTATACCCACATAACCTGAACCGGTAATAGCATAAGTAGAAGACCCATTAAAGGTCAAGGTGTTGCTACCCATGGTCACGGTCCTGTTGCCTCCGAGTGTGCCATCGGCAGTATAGATATTGGTACTAAGGCCAGACAGGCTAGCCCAGCTCGCATTGCCGGAGGCATCACTGGTCAGCACCTTATTAGCACCTTGTGTACCATCTACCAGCTTGAATGCCGGAGAGGTGGTACCACCCTCTATGTCAAATTTGACCGATGGTGAACCGGTACCGACACCTACATTGCCACTACGGTCAGCGGTCAGGATATATTGATTGGTCCATGCGCTGGCAGCATCATTCATCGCACCGATACTCAGTGTGCTGCCAAGAGAGGTGATACCCATCATTTTTTGATCCGTACCCTGGCCAGCATTTTCAAAATAGATGCGTGGGATCGCATTATCAGTGATGAGTAGCGAGGCACCATAGCCGCCCGCATCGGTCACGGCTTTGAGGCTCGAGCTGCCATCAGATATATGCACTTCGCTCTTTGGAGTTGTAGTTCCTACGCCTACCATGCCGCGATAGTTACCGTCTATAGTGACTGCAGCGTCTGTACCGATATCCGTAGTAAGGTCTGTACCTTGTTTCCAGAGATAAAAGTCGATAGAATTACCTATTGCACTACTTGCATTATGTCGGCTCTTGATAGCATGACGATAAGTATCTGTACCATTATAGCCAAAGAGTATCTGATTGCTGGTAGTTCCATTTGAGACATTACCACTACGCAACTGTAGGGAGTTTGTACCTCCAGCAGTACCATAGATATCCAGATTCGCAGTCGGTGCCGTGACCCCTGCCATACCGGTGCGTAGGGTAGCCCAATCCCATGTAGCAAAATTACCTGCAGTGGAACCCACTGCGGCTCCCTTTGTCAGGATGAGTTTGCCGGCTCCTTCACCGTTGGCGCTACCCGTAGATATCAACTGGAACCATTGACCGCCTGTACTGCTGTTATTCAGAGACAGCCAGGTACCCACTGTAGAGCTGGATTGATTGACCTGAGTGATGGCAG
>JAFDYP010000036.1 GCA_018267355.1 Bacteroidota bacterium | reverse complement strand
ATGCTGCTATCACTTATTCGCCCTACCTCGGGGAGTATCAGGATATTTGGCAGGTCACTGGCAGAGGACCGCAGGGAGATACTGCGCAGCATCGGCTGTATCATAGAGAAGCCTGACTTTTACCTTTACCTCTCCGCGCGCAGGAATCTGGAGCTATTTGCCCGCATGAGTATGGTGCAGCCTACGGCCAGGAAGGTAGAAGAGATGTTTGAGCTCGTAGGCCTGCGTGGCCGTGAGAATGACCCCGTGCGTACCTACAGCCATGGTATGAAGCAGCGGCTCGGCCTGGCTCAGGCGCTTATACATGATCCCAGGCTGGTGATACTGGATGAGCCTACTACTGGCCTCGACCCGCAGGGTATCATAGACCTGCGCCACCTCATACTACGCATGAAAAATGAGATGGGCAAGACAGTGATACTGTCCTCACATATACTCAGTGAGATGGAGCTGATAGCGGACAGTATGGCTATCATCAGTAAAGGTAAGGCCATAGCGCAGGGCAAGGTGAGCCAGCTACTCTCAGACGATGACCTGCTGGTGTATATAGAGCCTGTAGACATGGAGGCACTGCGCACCATCATCACTACCTCGGTATGGGCCGATGCCATAGACGGACTGGATGCTGCCGAGCTCCGGCTGCGTATCAGCAAGGCGGCATTGCCGGCGCTGCATGCACACCTGGAGCAGCATGGGGTGCAGCTCTACTCGCTCTACTACCGCAAGCGGCTGGAAGATTATTTCCTCAAACTCACTAATGCCTGACAGATGCTGCAGCTAGTATACGTAGAGCTGATCAAAATCTTCACTAAGCCGCGAAGCTATATCGGCTTCCTCGCGGTCACAGCGGTCATACTACTGATCCAGTTTGCCATGTATATAGATGGGCGCAACTATCTGGACTTTATGCTCCAGACCATGCGGCAGTCCTTTGACATAGGCGGCAATATCCTGAATGGCCATCTGGTCTGCTTCATCATTTTGCAGACACTTATCATGCAGATGCCGCTCATGGTGGCCCTCGTCACCGGAGACCTCATATCCGGCGAGGCGGCCAGTGGTACGATACGACTACTGGCTACGCGGCCCTACTCCCGTGGGCAGATACTACTGGCTAAATATCTGGCGGGGACTATCTATACTGTAGCGCTGGTGCTTTGGCTCGGCATACTGGCACTGGGGCTGAGCAGATTGCTATTCGGTCATGGAGATATCATCGTGCTGAAGACTGACTCGCTCACCATCGTGCGTGATGCGGACCTGTTGTGGCGCTTCTTCAGTGCTTTCTTCATAGCCATACTCAGCCTGATGGTCGTTGCTACCTTCTCACTGATGTTGTCCTGCTTTACTGATAACTCTATCGGCCCGATCATCGTCAGTATGTCGGTGATCATTGTCTTCACCATCATAGGTACACTGGAGGTGCCGTTCTTTGACCACATCAAGCCATTGCTCTTTACCACCCACATGGTCATCTGGCGCAATATGTTTGATGATCCGCTACCACTCAGCCAGATCACGACCTCGGTCAGTGTGTTAGTCGCGCATATCGTGGTCTTCCTGGCAGTGAGCTTCTATTACTTCACCCGAAAGGATATACAGAGCTGATATGAAGAAGCTGATACTATCTACCCTCGCACTCTGCCTGCTCATATCCGCCAGGGCGGAGCAATCACCGCAGCAATTGATCTCAGCGGTGTACCATAGTTTTCACCGTGTGGTGGACTATAGCGCTGACGTGCGTATGGATTTTGATATCCCATCCGTGCGGATCAAGAGCCTGTCGGGCCGTGTTTTTTTCAAGCAGCCCGACCGCTTTCGCGTAAGAACTAGCGGAATTGTTTTCCTGCCCAAACAGAATCCGTACTATGCGATGAACTTTCTCTCAGACAGTACCGCCTATACTGCTGTAGCTACCGGGGCTGAGCGTATAGGTGCCACTGACTGTAAAGTAGTCACCGTGCTGCCGCTCAAAGATGGAGACATTATACTGGGTAAATTCTGGATAGATCCTGTACGGCAGCGGGTGGTGCGTGCACAGCTCACCACGCGCAGCAATGGCCTGATACAGATGGATAATACCTATAGTGCGCAGGCTTATCCCGTACCGGATCAGATACTTTTCACGGTAGATATGACAAAGTTTAAAGTACCTAAAGCGATCTCTGTAGATATCAACTCAAAGGCAGCCAGCGGAGACTACAATCAAAAAGGAGTAGGCCATATTACGCTGACTTTCTCAGGATACAAGATCAATCAAAAATTGCCGGATGCTGTTTTCACAGAGGAGGCGCATTAACCCGCTACAAATGAAAAATTACATCGTCATAGGCGGTACGGCCGGTATAGGCCTTGAGATCGTACGCAGGCTCACTGAGGCAGGCCATCAGGTGCATGTACTCTCTCGCAGTGAGAGAAACCTGGAGGGTATCAGCGGAGTATCACATACCGCCTGGGATGCTAATAGCGATACTGCGCCGGCAGGAGAGTGGCCTGCGCAGATAGACGGGCTGGTATACTGCCCCGGCAGCATCACGCTGAAACCCTTTCACCGCTTCACAGGTGAGGACTTCCTCTCAGACTACCGGGTGAATGTGATCGGTGCGGCACGCGCCATACAGCACTTCCTGCCCGCGCTCAAGGCCGCAGAGTCACCTTCTATCGTACTCTTTAGTACCGTAGCTGTACAGACAGGCATGCCCTTTCATGCATCTATCAGCGCTGCTAAAGGTGCGATAGAGGGACTGACCAGATCGCTGGCTGCAGACCTGGCACCACGTATCCGTGTGAACTGTATCGCCCCATCTCTGGTGCAGACAGAGCTGAGTGCACGGCTCACCTCATCAGAAGATAAGATCAAAGCATCCGCCCAGCGCCACCCGCTGGCACGTATAGGCACACCTGCCGATATAGCTGCTATGGCTACACTGCTCCTCACAGATGCGCAGTGGATCACAGGGCAGGTGCTGCACATAGATGGTGGTATGAGCAGCCTCAGGCTTTAGTGCTCATAGGTATTTCTCGCACTTCTTCCAGTAGGACATAAATGAGCCCGGCACTGCGGTCACCTGCGGGAATAGCCACTCCGGTTGGTCTTTGATGCCGGGATAATGCAGAGTAGTGGGATGTTGCCTGGTATAGACCTGCGGAAAGTTTCCCGTACGTAGCAAGTCCTCTATGCTTCCGCAGAATAGCTGTATCCCCGGTATATTTTCTGCAAGGCGTAATATGAATGATAGTACGTGCGGTGATACAGGATACTGGCGGTAATGCTCCGGCTCCAGCAAGAGTACCCGATTGGCATCCATGTCTGCGCGCCAGAGCGGGTCGAGGTGGCAAGCATTGTAGATCAGCAGCGGCTTGTCATAGCGAAACTGTGGTGCAGGTATGTCGGGCAGTATAGTGTGAAGCCCCGGTACGGAGTGTGCTTTGAGTATTTGTGGTATAGCGAGATCAGGGAGGTACTCATATGGTACATCCAGGAAAGTGCCTCGCTGCTGTATATGGCAGTACTTATTGATATTGCTCTGGTCGCAGTAGTATTTCTTTGAGGAGAAGGTGCCTGCCACCCACTGCCAGCTCAGCGTATTGCTGGCCAGGTCGTGATCTGCCAGGTGGTAGTAGAGCCAGCGCGCAGGCTGTGTCCAGTGTGCGCGTGCTATATTGCAGGCTATGGAGGCTATGTACATGCGTACATGGTTGTGCATGTAGCCGGTGGTGTAGAGCTGCTGTATGGCTGTGTCTATAGCAGTGATACCTGTAGTGCCCTGCTGCAGTGCATCAGGCACACCATGATGCACTGCACCCTGCTGCGGCGCTTTGATATCTGACCACAGCTGATCTCCCAGCTGGTACCATTGCCGCTGAAAGTACTCCCGCCACGCCAGCTCAAAGATAAAGGTGTATGCCTGCTGCCTGCTATACCTGCTCAATACGCGCTCCCTCACATACGGCAGAGAAATGACACCCCGCGAGATATATGGTGAGAGATAGCTCACGGCCCCGTCAGTATAGTTGCGCGTGCGGGCATAGGCTGTGGCATCTACGCGCTCCACGGCAGCCAGGATATCTGCGTATCGGGTCAGTAGCTGGGGCGTCATATGGATATTAGTTTCTTATCGCGCAGATGGTGCAGCATGAGTATCTCGCCTTCAGTTATATTGCGATAGCTCACTACATCGCACAGCGCCAGCATATGGTCGCCGGCATCGGTCTGTGAGAGGATTTGTAGCTCAATCACCGCCAGCGCATCAGCCAGTATCCGGTAGCCATGGTAGTCTGTGAGCCGCCTGCTGATCGTTTTTAGCTTATCTTTTATATGGCCACTTTGCTTGCCCAGCCGGTTGATCAGGTCGAGGTGGGCCGTGCTGAGTATCTGTAACACAAAACTGCCTTGTCCGGATATATTATCCAGTGTCTTCGTACCCTTGTAGACAGCCACCATGTATCGCTTGGGCTGCATAGATACCTGTGAGGCATAGGTGCAGATATTCATGTTGTACTGAGTGCCATCATGACTGGCCACGCTGTACACGGGTAGGTCGAGCCGGTTCCATGGTTTCTTTTTAAGGGCGCTCATTGAGTTTTTTTGTGCAAGTAGTGAACAAACAGGGGCTTATAATGTTTCATTTACATAACCATTACACCACGAGATTGTTTAGCCCCACATGAACAAGCTTCTAATTCTCCTATGCCTCTGTATATCCCTCAGTGCAGCGGCCCAGACAGGTATCATCCGTGGCCGTGTAGCCGTGGCCGGCACCAATGATCCCCTTGACTTTGCCACTGTGGCGCTGGATGGCACCACCATAGGCACACAGACAAATGAGAAAGGCGAGTATGAGCTCAAGGGCCTCAAGCCCGGCTTTTATAATGTCAAGATCACCAGCGTGGGCTATACGAGCAAGACTGTATTTGAAGTGGAAGTGACGAACTCAAAGCCTGCCATAGTCAATGCAGACCTGGAGAGCAGCACGGAGAAGCTCAAAGAAGTGGAGGTGACCACAAGCACCTTTCAGCGCAAAGAGGAGAGCCCCGTATCTATCCGCACCATCGGTGTGAATGAAATACAGCGCTACCCTGGTGGCAATCGCGATATCTCCCGCGTGATACAATCCCTGCCGGGCGTAGGCTTTAGCAATGGCTTCCGCAATGACCTGATCATACGCGGAGGCTCTACGGCGGAGAACAAGTTTTACCTCGATGATATAGAGATACCCAATATCAATCACTTTGTGACACAGGGTGGCTCCGGCGGACCGCAGGGTCTGATCAATGTCGACTTTATCCGAGAGGTTAATTTCTACTCATCAGCCTTCCCGGCAGACCGCGGCAATGTGCTCAGCTCTGTGATGGATATACGCCTGCGCGATGGCCGCGAGGATAGATGGGGTGCCGCTGCGGCGCTGGGTATCACAGACGCGGCATTCTCGGCAGAAGGGCCACTGGACAAAAAGAAAAAGGCTACGCTGCTGCTCTCCTGGCGCTCTTCGTATTATAACTGGTTTTTCAAACTGATCAATGTGCCGATCTTTCCCAACTATAATGACGGACAGGTGAAACTGCGCTGGAAGATCACGCCCAAGGATGAGCTGACCTTTCTCAGCCTGAATGCGATAGATAT
>JAFDYP010000369.1 GCA_018267355.1 Bacteroidota bacterium | reverse complement strand
GTTTGCGTTTATAAGCCATCGGTTAAAAGCATTGATGGCCTCGTTGAAAGTCTCACGGACTTTGTTGCGACGCGTTCTCGCCTTCCTGGATAGGATAAACATCTCTTCTCCATTTGTATTCGTGGCTGCAGACGAAAAACGATGATTGATCGAGAGTGCCAATTGAGTCTGAAGAGTTCGTTGTCGCTTGATGAGGATGATCAATGATAAAGATAACCACATTAAGAAGGTATGGGGAAATAGGTTTGAAAAACCAAAAAGAACGGCCTGGGAGATGGCGAGGATGAAATCGATCCGCAGGTTGCCAACACGAATGCTTGGCATTGTCAGAATTGAATTGTGGTAAGTTATGTAGGTGGACGCCGTAAGTAATGCGAAAGAAACAGAGATGCATACGTAATCGAGAAGATCGAAATATGCGGCTAGCAAGCTCCAAGAGGTCGGAAACACTACCGAATGAACCATCCCAACACCAGTGTTGATGAAACCAAGAATGTAGGCAGCCAGTAAGCTGCCAAAGACCAATTCGCTGATTCGGTATGTGTAGGATGCGCAGTTTTTTCGATATGCGTCAGACGGGTAAATCCCCACAACGGCACCGTTGTTGCCGACAATTTTGTCGCCGGTAGCCTTGTCTTTGAACTGGAATTCGGGTGCCATTTTGGCGCAGGGGTGAACAAACCCACCCCCCATATGCATGGATACTGCGAGGTCAATCGCTTTGATGAATGAATCTGTGCATCTCTTGATCGCATCCTGCATTCACAATGGGAATTGTAATCGGATTATTCGTGGATTATTGCGGCATGCAGCCACCTCTCCAACTTGGTCTCCACCACATTACGTTTCGTGGCGAAGCGCTCTCGACTTCGTTTGATCAGCTTCTCTCGCTGTCCCTGATGCGTTTCGATGGGAGGACTGAGGCGGGTGCGTTGGAAGTGCATACCCCCGTCGGCGGACTGGTTGCGGATGAGGGTTTCGTAGCGGGGCAAGTCCACGAACTGGCAAGACTGAAATTCCTTGCCGAATTCGCCGCACAGGTGCTCGGCGTCGCTGAAACCGACACGGAAAGCGATCACGGTGCCCACGTTGCCAAAGACGGCATCTCTCACAGTGGGCGAGAGCTGCGCGATGTACTGATGGCTCAGGGTAAGATTGAGCCGGTATTTCCGCGCCTCGGCGAGGATGGATGTGAAGGACTCTGTCGCGAAGTTTTGGAACTCATCCACAAAGAGGTAGAAGTCACGGCGTTCGTGCTCAGGCTGGCGGTTTCGGGCCATGGCGGCGAGCTGGAACTGCGTAATGAGCAGGGAGCCGATGAGGTTGGCTTTGTCGTGGCCGATCTGGCCTTTGGCGAGGTTGGCGATGAAGATGCGCTGCTCATCCATAACAAAGGGAATGCTCACTTTGCTGCGCACCTGGCCGACAATGTTGCGCAGGGTAGGGGAGAGGAGCAGTTGACCGACCTTGTTCTGGATCGGGGCGATAGCCTCGCGCTGGAAGCGGGCATCCCAGCTTTCGTATTCATTCTCCCAGAAGTCACGGAGGAAAGGATCGTCCACCTGTCGGATCACCCAACGGCGGTATATGGGGTCGGTGAGTAGGCGGTTCACGCCGAGCAGGGAGGTATTGGGGCAATGCGCCAGCGCCGCGACAGCGTTGTGCAGGATGTATTCCATCCGCGGCCCCCAGGAGTCCGGCCAGAGGTTCTTGAAGGCTCCCACGATGCCCGAGGCAACGAGATGCCTCTCCTCCTGGGAGGATTGAGTGAGCAAATTCAGCCCGATGGGGAAATCGCGGTCGCCAGGGTGGAAATAGACGGTCTGCTCTGCCCGGTTGGGCGGGATGTGGTCGAGCAACTCCTCCGCCAGATCGCCATGCGGATCGATGAGGCCGACGCCGTGGCCCTGCTGGATGAGCTGGAGGATGAGATTGCGCAGGAGAGTGGTCTTCCCTGAGCCCGTCTTGCCGATGATGTAGGTGTGGTAGCGGGCATCAGCCAGGTCGAAGCCAAACGGCTGCTCGCCGCCCCAGGCCTGCCTCATGCCGATGTGAAGATCGTGTTCGTTCATGGCTGTGTTCACGCCGCCCAGGCCAGCCGCCGCTCCAGAAAGGAACATGAATGAAAACCGGGCCAGAGATCCCCCCTCGTCAAAATGGGTGCCCGCCCGGCAAGTCACCCGGCAAACGTCTTGTGGGATCGAGCCAGGCGGGTAACGGCGCCTGGCCTCGGCGGCTGAATAATCACTTGTATTATATCAGAAAAATGACGAACAGACCCCTGTCGCATCCCCATTCATTTCTTGCCATCATCGGTGCTGTACCTACTGTAAGCGATTCATTCCTCAATGCCCGCCTCGACAAAAACAAACCCCTCGATGCCTGGATCTTTAATGACGAGCTGAACCACATCGCCAAGGAGGTCGGCTCGCGCAAGAAGGCTTTCTGGTTCGTCAAGGTGTCCTAGTTACTATCACATCGTAAACCTGCATGCTCCTTTCCGCAGACTTTTCAAAATCTGTCAGCCCTGACTTTTTTCAACCATTGGTCGGTAAAGGGCGGGAGCTTGCTATAGATCTGCTGGCGGGTCTGGCTGATAGCTTTGGCCGTGGTCGTCGAAGTATGCTTCGTTCTGAAGCCGTGGATGTGCTGAAAAACGTGCTCGTCGACCACCCGGCATTTTTGGGATCACTACCAGAGGGGAAGTCGG
>JAFDYP010000368.1 GCA_018267355.1 Bacteroidota bacterium | reverse complement strand
AGGGTTTTTCCACCTGAGGCCTGCGGAAAGCGATACGCAGATAGCGTTTTGATACAGAAAAGATTAAACATGTACGAAAAGAAAACCTGGGCTCACTGGCACCTCACATCTGACCGCGGCAGGTCGGTCTGGCAGTTTCGTTCACCGGCAGGGCTGCCGGCAGACTGGATGGGATCCTTGACCCCGGATCAGCAGGCCTTTCTCCGCGAGATGGAGCAGGACTTTGTCTATGACAAAAAGCAAAACCCCAATAGCGCAGACCGCGTCTACCGCAGTCAGCGTGCTGTGATCAGTACCGATCGTGACCAGCCGCACCGTGATGCGCGTCAGTCCGTAAGGGAGGCGATCAACTACTATCAGACCCTCCAGACCACAGATGGCAACTGGCCCGGCGACTACGGAGGGCCGATGTTTCTGCTGCCGGGGCTGGTCATAGCCTCTTATATCACCGAGTCGCCTTTCACCGCACCGGAGGCGCTGCTCATGCGCAGGTATATGCTGAATCATCAGAATGGCGATGGCGGCTGGGGCCTGCACCTGGAGGGGCAGTCTACCATGTTTGGTACGGTGCTGCAATATGTAGCCTTACGGTTACTAGGCGCACGGGCAGTAGATCCTGAGGTGGTCAGGGCACGACAGTGGATACAGGCGCATGGTGGCGCTACCGGCATACCGAGCTGGGGCAAGTTCTACCTCAGCCTGCTGGGCCTCTACGAATGGGAGGGCTGCAACACGCTACTGCCAGAGCTATGGCTCCTGCCAAAATCGCTGGCTATCCATCCCAGCCACTACTGGTGCCACACGCGCATGGTGTACCTGCCCATGGCGTACTGCTATGGGCACAAGATCGTGATGAAGCCCCGGCTGCTGATCCAGGAGCTGCGTACGGAGATCTATACTGAGCCATACGATCAGATCCGCTGGGCTGCCTGCCGGGACCTGTGCGCGGATACAGACGTATATTTCCCGCAGTCAGCTACGCTGAAATCACTGAACAGCGCGCTGAATGTCTATGAGAAGTTTCACCTGAAAAGTACGCGCAAAAGGGCGCTGCAATTTGCTCTGGACTATATCAATGCTGAGGACCAGCAGACCAACTATATCAATATAGGCCCCGTCAATCAGGCGCTGAACTCGATAGCCGTATGGCATGCGTATGGCCGAGACTCGGAGCAGTTTCGCAAGCACCGGGAGCGCTGGGCCGACTACCTCTGGGTGGCAGAGGATGGCATGAAGATGCAGGGCTACAATGGCTCCCAGCTATGGGATACGGCCTTTGCCATGCAGGCGGTGAAAGAAGCGGGTATGGAGGGAGATTTTCCGCAGATGGTGCAGCGCGGGTATGACTATGTAGACAAAAGCCAGATACGCGGCGAGGTAGTGGACAGGGAGAAATTCTTCCGCCACATGCAGATAGGAGGCTGGCCCTTCTCTACGGTAGATCATGGCTGGCCTATCACAGACTGCACGGCAGAGGGCCTCAAGATCTTTATGCTGCTCCATCCTGAGGCAGACCCAGAGCGGCTATATCAGGCTGTGAATGTCCTGTTGTCCTACCAAAATCCTGACGGTGGCTGTGCCAGCTATGAGCTGACCCGCAGCCCGCAGTGGCTGGAGCTGCTCAATCCCTCAGAGGTCTTTGGCAATATCATGATAGACTACTCCTACACGGAGTGTACCTCGGCCTGTGTGCAGGCGCTGATCGCCTTTCACCAGCGGTATCCGGAGCACCGCACGGAGGAGGTCAGGAGCTTTATAGAGAGAGGTATCCGCTTCATCCTCTCGCAGCAGCGGGCAGATGGCTCGTGGTATGGCTCGTGGGCGGTGTGCTTTACCTACGGTACCTGGTTTGGTGTAGAGGCGCTGAGCCGCTATGTGGCTATGAATGGCGCAGGCTGGCAGATGGACATACGCGACAGGGCCAAAGCTGCCTTGCAGAAAACGGTTGATTTCCTTCTGGCCAAACAAAATAAGGACGGTGGCTGGGGAGAGTCTTTTGAGAGCTGTGTGCGCAAGGAATACATCCCATCTCCGCAGTCTCAGGTGGTCAATACGTCTTGGGCGCTGCTATCCCTTTTGGCCGCAGGCTGTACCAAATATGATAAGCTGGAGCATGCTGCGCAGCTGATCATTTCACGGCAGGAAAAGAACGGCGACTGGCCACAGGAGAATATCAGCGGTGTGTTTAATCACAACTGCATGATCACGTACACCAGCTATCGCAACGTCTTCCCGATATGGGCGCTGGGCAGGTTTGCGCGTGCAGGCAATAACTTACTTGAATGGACTGCGGAGGATATAGTCGCGCGGTTTGAGCCTGCCGGTAAAGAAGCCCATTAGCCAGTTCACCACCGGGTTGCGGTGCCTCAGGTAGCCATACATGGGTTGTGGTATGGCGCCTATGGTGCTCTTCACCTCCGGTGCCGTACGGCCAAAGTGCAGCAGGCGCAGGCCATGCTCCGTAGCGTAGCGCACCACATCATACAGCATGCGCTGGTAGAGGTTGTGCTCTTTATTCACCGTGTAGTCTATGCCGCAGTAGTGTACCTCCGTCTTGTAGGGCAGGATGAAGAGCGTCATAAAGCCCACCATACGCCCCTCCAGAAAGTAGCCAAACACTTTGTACATATCCGGGTTTTGCCGGAGCTGCTGAGGGTAGTAGTCCTTCGGCAGTTTGGCTATGTTGAAGTCGGCCTTGTCCGCCACATTGCGGTAGAGCTGGTACGCCCGCTCGATATTGTCCTGCAGCTCGTCTGCGGTCAGTTCGCGCGAAGTGACTTGCTGGCTGGTGCTAAGTATCTTCTTGGCGCGCACGCGGTACTTGGATGTGATAGCGGCCAGGTAGTCGTCAAAGCTGTGCCACTCCTGCGGCAGACGCATACTCATATCTGCCTCTACGTAGATGCGCTTATAGTTATATGCCAGAAAGGCCTCATCAAAATCACCTACCGGCTCGTACATATCGGGCATAAGTACAGCCTTGATGTATTTGCGCTGAGCGAGTATATGATCTATGGTATGTGAGAGAAAATAAGAGCGCTCCTGTACCGTATACTCAGGCAGAAACGAGATGCCCTGCTCACCGGTGATGAAGAGATTGCCGCTCACGAGCAGCGGTACATCTATCTTGGCCACCAGGCCTTTGGTCAGGTTGATCAGTTTGTTTTTAATGCCCTCATTATCCTTCGGGAAATAAGCGGTGAGATTGCTACCGCGAAACCTGACCACCTGAAAGTAGCTGATGCCTATGAGCCGGCCCTCCCTGCGCACCAGTGCGTAGATAAACTCCATCTCGCCCTGCAGGGTAGCCTCCAATAGCTGCAAATAAGCAGGCTGCAGCAGCGGCTGGTCGTGACCTATGAAGCGGAGCCAGTCGGCCTCGGGCACAGTGGCTATGGT
>JAFDYP010000367.1 GCA_018267355.1 Bacteroidota bacterium | reverse complement strand
CGGACTATGAATCAGTATATATCCAACGTCATACATAGCCTGGCGGGTCAGGGCGGCTTTCCTTACCTGCTCAAAGTGCTGGACGGTCAGCTGCATCACCACAGCGTCAATACACAAGTATATAGCATGATACACAAGAATAAAATATCTGATCAGCACATGTCGGAGATACTTGATTACTACAAGGCCTAGTTATACCCTCGCTCGCCTCCGGCGAGTGTGAGCCACCACTAGCCCCGGCTGTATTGTGGCGTTTCTCACGCATAGCACATGGTACAGTAAGGTTTGGGCCGATTTGGGCACTTTGGCCCGCACAGACCGCGCTAGTATTGTGCGTCAGTTTTTTACGTCAATCCAAAATCAAATTATTATGAAAAAGCCTTCTATCGTATTCGTTGCTCTCAGCCTTTGCGCTGCACTGATCCTCATCACCGCCTCGTGTACCAAAAAGGTCAGCACCCCGGCATCTTCCTGCACCATCGTCTTCAACGACTCCATCACCCGCACAGCCGACTCTATCCACTGGGATATGTACAATGGTACTACCCCGCGCATACAGGCTTTTATAGGTCAGGTAGCGGTCATCACCCTGTGGCCGGGCTCCACTACCACGCACACTCAGGCGCTCAGCAGGCAGTACCTGTACTGGATAGTAGAGTCTCCTGCTGTTTACTCGGTAGACGGCTCCGGCGGCACCCTCACCCTGACCAATGATAATAACCTGCTGAGCGGCACCTGCTCAGCCTCAGGCACAGTCTGGAGTGGCGGCAGCGGATCTACCCCCGCCACCAGCACCGTCAGTGCCACCTTCGCAAACGTCAGGCAGGTAGGGCAATAATCTCATACATACCTCCATATTGATATTCAGCCAGATACATGACCGTGGTTTGACCACCCTTATGTATCTGGCTGACCTTCAATAGTCATGATGGAACTGCAGCAGCCCCGGACACCCAGTGGGCCATGCTTCCACCACACCCTCAAACCCTCTGGTAGCAATGCTTCTATAGTCGAAAAACTTGTACAAGAAGACCTTCGCCTAGCGACCAAGTTGACACAATGATCCTCGGACCATCCAGGCTAAAACCTATGGTAGCAATGCTTCTATAGTCGAAAAACTTGATAGGAGGGGAGCCTACAGCGCCAATAGTTGGTCCGCTATCCGGCGGTCATTGCTCAGGCGGGGTACCTTGTTCTGCCCGCCCAGCTTGCCCATGCTCTTCATATAGCCTACAAAGGCTCCCTGTGGCAGGGTCCTGATCTGGAGCCGCTGCAGGATGTTGCCCTCGCGCAGGTCGGCGTAGTAGACGTTCTTCTCCTGCATCAGCCTGTCCACCCGCTCCTCCAGTGCAGCCAGATCTCCCCTCTTCCCGGCGAACTCTACCAGCCACTCGTGGTATGGTAGCTCGCCATCTGTCGTAGTGACCTGAGGTGCCACTGTGAACTCTGTTATCGCCACCCCCATCTCAGCGGCAGCCTTCATCAACGCATACTCTACCTCCTCACCTATCACATGCTCACCAAAGGCCGAGATGTAGTGCGAGATACGACCCGTCACGACTATACGGTATGGTGCCAGGGAGACAAATCGGACCGTATCGCCTATGCTGTAGCCCCAGAGGCCCGCGTCAGTATTGAGGATCACGGCATAGTTCACGCCAATCTCTACATCGGCCAGGCTCACGCGCTTCATCGGGTCTCGGTCTATATCCTCCGGCCTGATAAACTCATAGAAGATGCCCCCGTTGATGTTGAGCAGTAGTCCCTGCTCTCTCTGCGAGTCCTGGTAGGCTATGAAGCCCTCACTGGCAGGGTAGGTCTCAATGCTGGCTATCTTAGTGCCGATGAGCTGCTCTATGCGGGCACGATAGGGCTCATAGTTCACCCCACCATAGGCAAAGACGGAGAAGTCCGGAAAGATGTCCTTCACATACTTCTTGCCTGACAGCTCCAGCAGCTTCTCAAAGTACATGACCACCCATGGTGGTATGCCGCTGATCAGTGACATGCGCTCAGGTAGCGTCTCCTTTGCGATAGCCTCTACTTTCTGCTCCCAGTCCTCTATGCAGTTGGTCTCATAGCTGGGCATACGATTGCGTGTCAGGTAGGCCGGGACATGGTGATAGACTATACCACTCAGGCGGCCTGAGGGTATCACTCCATGTTTATCCAGTACAGGTGAACCCTGCAGGAATATCATCTTCTGGTCAAAGAAATCTGCCTGCCCGGTCTCATGCACGTACATCAGGAGCGAGTTGCGGGCGGCTATGATCTGGGCATTGATAGACGGTTTGGTCAGGGGGATATACTTCACACCGGAGGTGGTGCCGGACGACTTGCAGAAGTAGAGTGGCCTGCCGGGCCAGAGTACGTCTTCCTTGCCATCGGCTATCAGCTCTATGTAGTGGCGCAGGCCTTCATAGTCACGTATCGGCACGGAGGTCTTAAACTCACTATAGCTTTTGATCCCGCCAAGGTCATGCTCCCTGCCAAACTGAGTCCTCGCACCCTGCTCTATGAGCCTGCGAAACACACGCTGCTGTACAGCAACGCCGTCCCTATGCTCGCGGTAGATGCGAGGTACGATCAGTGCTGCTGCCCAGCGAGCTATGGTGCCTTTCCATACCATATCAGCTAAAGTACTGTTTATAAAAACGAAAGCCTGAACAGATGCTCAGGCTTTCTCTATAGTGCGTTGTTGATATGTATATTACTTAGCTCCCTCTACGAGTACGATCACTTTGTTCTTCAGACACTCTGCGAAGCCACCGCTGATGGTCAGTGTCTTGGTCTCATTTCCTACCTTATACTTCACGATACCCGCACCGAGTGCAGAGATGATAGGAGCGTGCCTGTTGAGCAGCTGAAAAGTACCGTCTACGCCCGGCAGGGTCACGCTGGTGGCCTCGCCGCTGTATAGCTTCTTCTCCGGTGTCAGTATTTCTAGTGTCATTCTTCTTTAGATTTGAGAGCCAAGACCGGGTCTATTCTCTTGATTCTTGGTTCTTGATTCTTATGTCTTACTTCGCTGCCTCAGCCAGTAGCTTCTCACCCTTAGCGATAGCGTCTTCTATATTTCCTACCAGGTTGAATGCTGCCTCAGGATACTTGTCTACCTCACCGGCCAGGATCATGTTGAATCCCTTGATGGTCTCGTCGATAGATACCAGTACACCCTTCAGACCGGTGAACTGCTCTGCCACGTGGAATGGCTGAGAGAGGAAACGCTGTACACGGCGTGCGCGGTGTACTACCAGCTTGTCCTCCTCGCTGAGCTCGTCCATACCGAGGATCGCGATGATATCTTGCAGCTCCTTGTAGCGCTGGAGGATCTCCTTCACACGCATAGCGCAGCCGTAGTGCTGGTCTCCCAGTACTGCAGCGCTGAGGATACGTGAGGTGCTATCCAGTGGATCCACCGCAGGGTAGATACCGAGCTCGGCGATCTTACGGCTGAGTACTGTAGTAGCATCGAGGTGGGCAAAGGTAGTAGCCGGAGCCGGATCGGTAAGGTCATCCGCAGGTACGTATACCGCCTGTACGGAGGTGATAGATCCCCTCTTGGTAGAGGTGATACGCTCCTGCATCAGACCCATCTCAGTAGCCAGGGTAGGCTGGTAGCCCACCGCAGATGGCATACGGCCGAGGAGGGCCGAAACTTCAGATCCCGCCTGTGTAAAGCGGAAGATATTGTCGATGAAGAAGAGGATATCCTTGCCTCCCTTCGGGTCATTCTTGTCTCCGTCACGGAAGTACTCAGCGATGGTCAGACCAGAGAGGGCCACACGCGCACGTGCTCCAGGTGGCTCATTCATCTGGCCAAATACGAGGGTAGCCTGAGATTGTGCGAGCTGCGCAGGGTCTACCTTAGAGAGATCCCAGCCACCAGCTTCCATGCTGTGCTTGAATTCTTCACCGTACTTTACTACGTTAGACTCGATCATCTCACGGAGCAGGTCATTGCCCTCACGGGTACGCTCACCTACACCGGCGAATACCGAGAGACCGGCATAAGCCTTGGCGATATTATTGATCAGCTCCATGATGAGAACTGTCTTGCCTACACCTGCACCACCGAAGAGGCCGATCTTACCACCCTTGGCATATGGCTCCAGGAGGTCGATCACCTTGATACCGGTGAAGAGTACGTCAGCGTCAGTAGCCAGATCCTCATATGCCGGCGGCATACGGTGGATAGGATAGCCACCTTCCTTAGATACCGGCACATTGATACCGTCAATAGCATCACCTATTACGTTGAAGAGGCGGCCTTTGATAGCTTCGCCTACCGGCATAGTGATTGGAGCGCCCTGGTCCACTACGTCCATACCGCGGCGGAGGCCGTCAGTAGAGTCCATGGCTACAGTACGTACACCGTCCTCACCGAGGTGCTGCTGTACTTCTAGTACCACTTGTTGACCATTGTCACGAGTCACCACGAGGGCGTTCATGATCTCAGGGAGTACGCCACCCTGCTCAAAGCTCACGTCCACTACCGGGCCGATGATCTGCTTTATTTTACCAACGTTTGCCATGCTAGCTATTGATTGATTTTAAGTGTTTTAATGTATCTGCCTCCAGTAGTCAAAAAGCCCACTTTCGACCGAATTCGGGTGCGAAAATAGGCTTTTTGGGGAGATTTAAAAGGGGAAATTTGGGGTGGTGAGGGAATGTGGGTAACATAAAGTAAAACTCTTCATGGGCTTATGAATACCCTTAGGGACAAAAATAAATGCCATGAGTGATCTATAGCGCTTTTTCCATGTAGCATCTCTTGGTACTATCAAACCAGCTAGTGAAAATACGTATGATTATTTGAGGAACCTGAGGT
>JAFDYP010000366.1 GCA_018267355.1 Bacteroidota bacterium | reverse complement strand
GGGAGAGTTTTGGGTAAGAAATTTTCTGTGCAATTTAGATTCATATGTAAAACCGAATGTGCAATATGCACTGTGCAAGCATGCCGAGTTTGCTAACAGGGGTTTAAGCTGCATTTCTTTAAACGGATGGGTAGTAGCTTTTAAAATTGAAGAAGATACTTTTTTGATTTACTCTATTGTCAGAGGAAGCCTGCTTTCTTAAATATTCTTGCCCTATGGACAGCTGCCTCTTTTGCTCCATCGCTAGTGATAATACACCTCATCACGAGATCATCTGGTCTGATGAAAATCACATCGCTTTTTTGGCTGTGCCGCCGTCCAAAGACGGACATACGCTGATCATACCCCGGCAGCATAGTACTGGGATACTTGATCTCTCAGGTGCGCAATATGCCGACATCTTTGCGGCTGCGATAGAAGTAAGTGTGTTATTGCACCAGAAATTGAATTGTGAAAGGATTGCAGTCGTTGTGGAGGGTGCGTCCGTACCACATACACACATTCATCTGATACCGCTCATGGCTGACGAGAAGCTCGCAACTTTTACTACTCTCGGCAGGACTGACGCCGTGCTCGCCACCCTTGCGGAGAAGATCAGACCCTGATCCGGGACAAAGTTCTCTCATGTTTCTTTTTTGAAATGACAAATACCGGTAACCGGTTGACTCGCTGATTATCTATTTTGCCTTTTACTATTTTCTCTTTCCTTTGCCCTATGAATGTCTCGCACTACCGCTCTCAGATAGATCATATTATCGACCTCGCTATCGCAGAGGATATCAAAGACCCGCTCAATATCATTCCCAAAGGCGACCACTCTGCGCTGGCTTGCTTCCCGCAGGGACGTCAGACCCGCGCCAAACTGATCTGTAAGGCAGAGGGGATACTGGCCGGCGTAGCGGTAGCAGAGATCGTGGCACACAAGATCGACCCGCGGCTCCGTTTCGAGATCTTTATGTACGACTGTGCCGTCATGCAAAAGGGCGATATCGCCTTTCACCTGCATGGTGAGGAGAAATCCATCCTCCAGGCAGAGCGGCTCATCCTCAATTTCATGCAGCGCATGTCAGGTATCGCTACCAATACTGCCCGCTATGTCAAGGCTGTGGAGGGCACCGGCACGCGCATCCTGGACACCCGCAAGACCACTCCCGGCCTTAGAGCCTTTGAGAAGTGGGCCGTACAGATAGGCGGGGGAGTCAACTACCGCTTTGGCCTATATGATATGATCATGCTAAAGGATAACCACGTAGACTTTTGCGGCGGTATCTCTCAGGCCATCCTCGCTACCAAAAAGTACAAGGAAGATAAGGGCCTGGATCTCAGGGTGACGATAGAGACCCGGTCTCTGGATGAGATCAGGGAGGTGCTCAATACAGGCCATGTCAACCGTATCATGTTTGACAATTTCACCCCCGAGATGGTCAGTCAGGCGGTCGAGCTGGTCGCACATCGTTATGAGACAGAGGTATCTGGGGGGATCAATCTGGATAATATCCGCTCCTACGCAAAGGCGCGTCCTGACTTTATATCGGTGGGAGCGCTCACGCATTCCAGCCTCAGTCTGGACCTGAGCCTCAAGTCTTTCTGATTATTTGCTAAAAAATATCTACAGATAGTGGATATTTGAAATTAGTTTAGTACCTTAGAGGTCTTGACATTTATCTATCTGCTTTAAGGGATTGCTATTTTTCAAGGAATTTTTAAAATCAAATCTTTTTTAACAATGAACATTTACGTAGCAAACATCCCCTTCAAGGCGAGTGATGATCAGCTCCGCGAGCTCTTCGCTCAGTATGGCGAGGTAGCATCTTGCAAAATTATTATGGACAAAATGACCAACCAAAGCCGTGGTTTCGGATTCGTAGAGATCAGCGATGACGAGGCAGCCAAGAAGGCGATCGAAGGTCTGAACAACTACGACTTCATGGGCAAGACCCTGAAAGTAAACGAAGCTCGCCCTAAGACTGAAGGCGGTTTCGGCGGCGGTGGCGGTAGCCGTGGTGGCTACGGCGGCGGCGGCGGTGGTGGCTACAAGAAGCCATACGGCGGCGGCGGCAATAGCGGCGGCTACGGTGGTGGCGGTGGCTACGGCAAGAAGTATTAATATTTCGCACCAAGCATACTACAGGCCCTTCACATTAGTGAAGGGCTTTTTTATTGCATCCATCGCGGCTGTTAAAGTCTCCCCTGTTTCAGGGGAGATTTAGAGGGGTTAATAACGCGGACTAAGTGAGACTAATAGAGCAAAATTCTATACAGGGTAGCTCTATCAAACCTCTTTCTCAGCGCCTCACTGTCTATGCGGAAAACTGTATTGAAAAACTATTCCCATATCGGCTTCATCCTGTACTGAGACCACGTCTCCAGCACTACCGACCCCATGATGATCGCGGCGCCGATAAAGAAGCCCGTATGCAGGTGCTTATTCTCATGAAAAATGAGAAAGGCCAGAGCAATGGTGTAAACAGGTTCCAGATTGATAGAGAGATTAAGTGTGAAAACGCTGAGGTGCCTCAAGGCCGCCAGTGAGAGTATAAGCGTGACGTGCGTGCACAGCACCGCCAGTACCACCAGTTGTATCCAGTCCAGCGTATCGGGCCATAGTTTTGCCGGATGGTATTGATGGATATGAAAAGCCAGATAAGCAGTCAGACCTAGCAATCCGATCACGATCTCATAAAACGATACTACCACAGGACCGTGCTTTTCCACTTCTTTTTTGTTCAGGATATTGAAGAAAGCACCAATGAACGCAGCCAGTAGCCCGTAGACGATACCCCGCGTATAACTCTGCTCTACGGAGAAGATTAGCCAGATGCCCAGCATAGCTGTCACGCTGAATATCATCTCGTCCCACCGGAATTTCTTCTCACTCACCAGCGGCTCTGCCAGTGCGGTGAAAAGGCCCTGTGAGGCCAGCATAGAGAGGGCGATAGAGATATTGGATGCCTTGATCGCACTGTAGAAAAATACCCAGTGCACTGCGAGTACGATACCGATACCAGCCAGCCGCAGCAGATCCGACCGCGGTATGCTCAGCGACTTGCGCACATAGAGGATGTAGGCCAGCATAGAGATAGCTGTGATCAGCATGCGGTACCAGACCAGTAACTCTGCATCGAGTTTGATACCCCGGCCAAATACTCCCGTCAGGCCCCATAGTAGGATGGACAGGTGCATATACAGGTAGGCTTTCCGGCGGGGGCTATCTATGGCAGGCATGGCGCGAAAATAGCCAATGCCCGGACTATCACACGGCATGCGCAGAATATTTAGATTTGCTAGCGATGATCCGGTCCCGCATAGCACCCACGCCCTCAGGCTACCTGCACATAGGCAATGCGCTGAACTTTGTGCTCACCTATGCCCTGGTACGCCGGTCGGGTGGCTCGCTGCGCCTGCGGATAGACGATATAGATGCACCACGCGCGAGGCCCGGATATGTAGACGACATCTTTCAGACGCTGGAGTGGCTCGGCATGACCTGGGACGAAGGGCCTCATACTCCTGCAGAGCACTATCTCTCCTTTTCGCAGTCTTTGCGCGCAGCGCGCTACCAGCACCTTATAGACCAGCTAAATAATACGGGCCGGACCTATGCCTGTACCTGCTCCCGCCAGGTACTGAACACCTGTAGCTGCCGCTCAAAACACCTGCCGTTCGATACAAAGGATGCAGCTATCAGGATCGCCACCCCTCATGAGCCTATCATAGTGCAGGATGAGAAACTCGGATCGCAGGCGGTATCGCTGCAGGAGCATATGCCGGACTTTGTCATACGCAGGCGCGATGGGATAGCCGCCTATCAGGTAGCCTCTCTGGCAGATGATATAGACTATGGTATCAATTTGATCGTGAGAGGACAGGACCTCTTGCCCAGTACTGCCGCACAGTTATACTTAGCTTCACTCATCCATGCAGATGATTTTTCGCGTGCGAGGTTTTATCATCATACTTTGCTACTGGATAGCGATGGCGGCAAACTGTCTAAATCTGAAGGGAGCCGGTCTTTGCGGGCTATGCGCCTGGAGGGTGATGGCCCTGAGCGTGTATTCAGTCAGATAAGCGCGGCCTTGCAGTTGAGGCCAGACTGCCACAGCCTGGCCGACATATTGGAGTTATTTGCCGGGTAAGATTTTTTTGCTCTGGTTGCCATCAAATATTTCTGTGGCACTCCCGTTGTAGGATAGTTTTTATGCATACATGAGTAAAGCAGCTACAAATTTACCTGCCACTTATCTGTTGTTTATAG
>JAFDYP010000365.1 GCA_018267355.1 Bacteroidota bacterium | reverse complement strand
GAAGAGATGAAGAAGATGATGAAGAGCATGCAAAAAATGAGCTCAGCAGGCCGAATGATGAAAGGTATGCCTGGTAGGTAATCTCTGTACCAATAAATTTTGCAACGGCGCCGGTTTCATCGGGGCCGTTTTTGTTTTTATCTTAGGATATGATCACATTGAGACGTTACATTACAGAAGATTGGCAGGCGCTGAAAGACATTCGGCTGGAAGCGCTGCAAAATGAACCGCACTTTTTTGGCGGCAGGTATCATGAGGAGGCTGCACGTGCTGATCAGCACTGGATAGATATGCTGGCTCAGGATGACTATTGGGCTTTCTGGGGGCTGTATGATGGAGATACCTGTATTGGGCTGACAGGTGCTGCCCGGTTGCGGGCTGACCCTACTTGCGCATTGCTTATTGCATCTTATATACGAACGGAATATCGCAATAAGGGCCTATCGGCACTATACTATAAAGCCCGTATAGACTGGGCTCGTTCTCTCGGGTACAAGACGGTAGAGGTACATCATCGCAGCGATAATCATATCTCAAAGGCTGCCAATCAGAAGTTTGGCTTCGTCTATACGCATACGGACAATGTACTCTGGCCGGATGGCACTCATGATGACCGCCTTTGCTACCGCCTTATTTTGTGATTAACTCTTGCCCACACGTATCCGCGCAAATTTTACTTTCGCTGTCCATTTTTATTCATTGTATTTAAGCCCTCTCCCTTGGAGAGGGTTTAGAAAGGTCATCATGGAAGATCATAGCAAAGAAATAGCCCGCCTGGCCAATGTGCCTGTCAGGGGTGTCACAGCGGTATTGGAGCTTTTTGCCGAAGGCGCTACTATACCATTCATAGCCCGCTATCGCAAGGACAGGACGGGTAACCTGGATGAGGTAGCTATAGGGCAGATAGAGGCACTGAAGAAGCAGCTGGATGAATTTTACCACCGCAAAGAGGTAATCGTAAAATCTATCGCCGAGCAGGGCAAAATGACCGATGACCTGATGGCCAAAATAGATGCAGCCACCACGCTGGCCGAGTTGGAGGATATCTACCTGCCCTACAAACCTAAACGGCGCACCCGTGCCATGATAGCCCGAGAGAACGGCCTCGAGCCACTAGCCCACATCATAGACGAGATGACCGAGCGCAATCTGGATAAGATAGCAGCTGGCTTTATCAATGAGAAAGTACCGACAGCTGATGAAGCACTGGCAGGTGCTCGTGATATCATAGCGGAGTGGATCAGCGAGGATGCTGATGTGCGCTCCAAAGTGCGCCGCAAGTTTGAGCGCTTTGGCAAGATCATCGCTACGGTATGGCCGGACAAAAAAGAAGAAGGTGCAAAATATCGTGACTACTTTGAGTACTCGGAGCTGGTATCAAAGATCCCATCACATAGGATACTGGCAGTATTCCGTGGTGTCACAGAGGGTATCCTGCGTATGAGCATTGAGCCGGAGGAGGAGTTTGTGCTGCAGGACCTGGAGCGCATGTATATAGAGGGGAGCGGTCCTTGCCAGGATCAGTTTAAGAAGGCGATTAAGGATTGCTACAAACGCCTGCTGCAGCCGCAGTTTGAGACTGAGTTTCGCATGCTGCTGCGCGATAAGGCCGAGGAGGAAGCAATTAAAGTCTTTGCAGAGAATCTACGCCAGTTGCTACTCTCGTCACCATTAGGGCCTAAGCGCATCCTGGCTATAGATCCGGGTATACGCACGGGCTGCAAGATCGTCTGCCTGGATGAGAAGGGCGACCTGCAAAAGACCGATCTGATATTCCTCCTGGATAATGCTACGAAAGATCAGGAAGCGGCGGCAAAACTCAAGCACCTGGTAGAGCGCTACAAGATCGATGCCTTCGCCATAGGCGATGGCACTGCGGGCCGCGAGACGGAGAAGTTTGTGCGCAGTATTACTTTCGATCATCCGGTGCAGCTCTTTATGGTGAATGAAGATGGCGCTTCTGTCTACTCTGCGTCAGAGGTAGCGCGCGAGGAGTTTCCGGATCAGGATGTGACCGTGCGTGGTGCCGTGTCGATAGGCCGCCGGCTCATGGATCCACTGGCAGAATTGGTGAAGATCGATCCCAAATCAATAGGCGTGGGGCAATATCAGCACGATGTGAATCAATTCCGTCTCAAAGATAAACTAGACCAGACCGTAGTATCCTGTGTGAATGCAGTAGGCGTGAACCTTAATACGGCGAGCAAGCACCTGCTCTCGTATGTTTCAGGTATCGGCCCTACGCTGGCAGAAAATATCATCATCTATCGCAAAGAGGTGGGCAAATTCTCTTCACGCAAGCAGCTAAAAGAAGTGCCGAGATTGGGTGATAAAGCCTATGAACAGTGTGCAGGCTTCCTTCGCATTAAAGACGGCGACAATCCGCTCGATGCGAGTGCGGTACACCCTGAGGCCTATGCACTGGTGGAGAAGATAGCCAAGGACCTCCGCACGGATGTAAAGCAACTGATAGGCAATGAAAGCAAAATAGCGGAAGTCAGACCTGAAGCATATATCTCAGGTACAGTCGGTACGCACACGCTCAATGACATCCTCGCTGAGCTGCGCAAGCCGGGTCTCGACCCACGCAGTGAGGCGGAGCAGTTTGAATTCTCACATGAGGTTTTCAAAATAGAAGATGTCAAAGTCGGTATGGTACTGCCCGGTGTGGTGACGAATATTACGCGTTTTGGTGCATTCGTAGATGTGGGGGTGAAGCAGGATGGACTGGTACATGTCTCGCAGATAGCAGACAAGTTTATCAGTGATCCATCTGCAGCGCTCAAGCTCAATCAGAAAGTAATGGTCAAAGTGGTAGAGGTAGACATACCGCGCAAGCGCATCAACCTGACCATGAAACCGTCCCTGCTGGCCTGATTATGACAGAGGCAGAGCGACGAAAAAGGAAGCGCCTTTATCAGGTTCGCCCTTTGCATAGATAAAGCCTGAATGATTCTTCATTATTGTTTTGCAGATGGCCAGTCCCACACCTGATCCAAAATACTGACTCTTGGCATGCAGCCGCT
>JAFDYP010000364.1 GCA_018267355.1 Bacteroidota bacterium | reverse complement strand
GTGGCTCCTGTGTAGGTGTTTGCGCCGGAGAGGATCTGTGTGCCAGCACCTGTTTTAGTGAAGGCGAGCGTGCCGTCCGTGCCACTGCCATCGCCATTGCGCAAGGTGCCGCTGAAGGTTTGTGAGCCGGCCGCGACATTGACGGTGAGTGTGCCGGTGGATGCGCTGCCAGATTCGTTTTCAACGATGCCCGCGCCGCCTGTGCTGCTGAGACCGCCGAGTGTTTCGTTTTTGTTGTTGAGGCGGAAGATGCCGGCGCTGGCGCCGCTGCCATTGAAGGTGATGACGCTGGTGTCGGCGATCTGCTCGCTGTTGATGAGTTTCAGCACGGCGCCCGTGGTGCCGTCGCCGATGGTGACGCTGCCTGCGATGGAATTGACCCCTGCGGTTTTCGAGAGGTCGAGTTCACCCGCAAGGACGCTGGAGGCACCGGTGAAGGTGTTGGCATCCGTGCCGGAGAGAGTGAGGATGCCGAGGCCGGTTTTTGTGAGGCCGCCGGAGGTGTTGGCCGCAGTGGTCACCGCCCCAAGCACAGCTCCGGTACCGCCGCCACCGAGCAAGGTGACGGTGGGGGTGGATGTGTAACCGACGCCTGGATTGCTTATGGTGATGCCCAGCAGCCTGCCATAGGTGGGGCTGGAGGGATCGAGATCCACCGTGGCGAAGGCCGTGGCACCGGAGCCACCGCCGCCGCTGATCTCCACATAGGGGGCGCCGTAGTAGCCGCTGCCACCGTCGGTGACGGCAATGCTGGCGATGCCATTTCCGGTGGGAGCATTCAAGGTGATGGGAACGGTGACGTTGAAGCCGTTCGTGTTGATCACGGCACCGCCGTTGAAAGTGCCGAAAGCGCCATTGACGTAGGCTGTGAATGCTCCTGTGCCGCCGGTGCCGACTTCTGTGATGAACGCGGTGGTGCTCACCGCTGCCTGCAAGGTTCCGCCATTGAAATTGAGGGTGGTGTTGATGGCGGCCCCTGTGCCGTTGTAGTGAATGATCTGGTTGTTGATCAAGGTGCCGGCATCGAGGTTGAGGCAGGCCGTGCCGAGCGCGGTGTTGTTGTTCTGCTGGCCAAAGGTGATGCTCAAACCGGCGTTGTTCACCACGCCACCCGCCATCGTCATGGCTCCCTGCGCCGTGGTGGTGGCCGTGGCTGCACTGCCACCGCTGCGGAATCCGAGCGCGATGTAGTCTCCGGTGCGGAGCACCTGACCGCCCGTGACGGTGAACTCCCAGCGTTCGTTGCGAAACATGATGTAGTTTGAGGTGTTGAGAGTGCCACCGCTGACCTGAAGCACGGCAATGGAGGAGGTGGTGGTGCCATCCAGCGAGTCCACACGCTTGGTATTGATCGTTCCCGAAGATAAAAACAGACCGCCATAGCCTGTGCCACCCAGGCTGATGCCTGCCTGGTTATTGGTGGTGGTGAGGGTCAAAGCGCCGCCACTGATGACGGCAGATCCTTGGAATCCTGCGCTGCTGCCAATGCCGAGGGTCGAAGTGGAATAGTCCGCGCCTGCACTCAGCCGCAGCATGCCTGGGGTGGACACGGCTCCCACGGTGGTCAAAGCGGTGCCATTGGTCAATGTGCCGGTAATTTCGAGCACGCCACTGGAGACCGTGATCGCGCCAGCAATGTTGACGCTGCCGCTCAGCAGAAGACTGCCCATGCCTGTTTTGGTGATGCCGTAGGCACCGCTGGTCGAAGTGATGGCTGACGCGATGGTGAGATCATGCGCGGCATTGATGCTGTCATTGATGGCGAAGGTGCGTGTGGCCGCGCCCAGATCGAGCGTGCCACCAGTGATCAGGGCGCCCAGCGGATTGTTGGTGCTGCTGACGGTGAGCGTGGTGCTTAATGTCAGCAACCCGCCGCTGCCGATGTTGATCGTGCCCTGGCTGGTCGCTCCGGAAGTGGCGTCGTAGAAATTAAGGGTTCCTGGTGTCCAACTGTAACCGTTCAGCGACAGAGTGGCAGCGCCATCGGCGCCGGTGATGGTCAGGGCTGAACTGGAGGAAATAGCGCCGTTGATGCCAAACTGCAGAGTGCCTTCATTGATGATCGTGCTGCCGGTGTAGGTGCTGACACCGCTGAGGATCTGCGTGCCCGAACCGCTTTTGATCAAAGAGAGCGTGCCGGCGAGCGTGCCATTGCGCAGCAGGCCGCTGAAATCCCGGGTGTCCGAAACTTTCAATGTAAGCGCGACACTCGTGGCGCTTTCATTTTCCACGATGCCGGCGCCGCCGGTGCTGCTGAGGCCGCCGATAGTTTCTGCTTTGGCATTGAGCCGGAAGGTGCCCGCGCTGCTGCCGGTGCCGATGAGTGTGATGACGCTGGTGTCAGCGATTTGCTCGCTGACGAGAAGCTTCAACATTGCCGTGGTGGTGCCATCGCCGAGGGTGATGGGGCCGGCGATGGCGTTGATGCCAGTGGTTTTCGAAAGATCGATTTCACCTGCTTTGACGAGGGTGGTGCCTGTATAGGTATTGGCGTCGGTGCCGGAGAGTGTCAGGATGCCGAGTCCGATTTTGGTCAAACCTCCATCGGTGGCATTGTCCCCGCCAATGCTGGAATGCGTCAGCGCCTTGGCGATGGCGATGTTGAAGCTGTTGGTGTCGATCACGGCTCCGCCATTGCGTACGTTGACGGTGGTCAGGCTGGTGGCCAGAGTGACGGTGGTGCCGTTGGCTTTGAGGGTGCCGCCGTTGAAATTGAAGATCGAAGCTCCGTAGAGGCCGCCGGTAATGGTGCGGTTGGTGGCCAGGGTGCCGCCATCCAGATTGATCGTGCCTGAACTGGACGGATTGCTGATGAGATTGGAGCCGAGCAAAATGGTGTCCGCAGACGATGCATTGGTGTCGAACAGGCCGTTTCCTGAAATGGTCATGACGCTGGCACCGCTGGACTCTGTGTCCGCGTATCCCGCGCCAATGCGGATACGGGAGCCGCTGCCTGCCACATTCAGCGTCCCGCCGGAGATGTTGAGAAAGCCGGTGCCTGTAGTGGAGGTGCGTCCCAGTACAAGCCCTCCCGAACTTGAGCCAATGGTGAGGGTGCCTGCAGTGACATTGACGGTGGCGCTTGTGCCTTCGCCGACCCTGAAGGTGGATGACGCGCCAGAGAGGTACTCGGTGCCCGAGAAATTGGTGGTGCTGCCGCCCGAAAAAGCCGTCTGGCCCGTGGGATTGACTGCGGAAGTTCCCAAGGTGCCGGTGACATTGAAGATGCCGCTGGTCACTGAGAGACCGTAAGAAGTGGAGTAGCTCGAACTGCGCGTGAAACTGCCTGACAGATTGGTGATGCCTCCACTGATGGTCAAGGTTCCAGCGTCCGTGATATCTCCTTTGAG
>JAFDYP010000363.1 GCA_018267355.1 Bacteroidota bacterium | reverse complement strand
TACCGAGGCATTGAGCTGCAGGGCTCCATTCTGGCAGATAGCGCCCCCGTTGCCCGCATCCATAGTGAAGGCAGGATTGTAGATGATGTGGGCAGTATCAGTACCGCAGTCGCTATGAAAAGTATACGTAGTAGTAGAAGTAGGAGCGGCCAGCGGTGTGAAGAGGCCTGTAGGGAAAGTAAGGCCGGGGAGTGGGTTCCATGTAGAGTTGGTACCGCCGGTAGCACTGAGCTGGATCGGCGTACCGCAATAGATGGCCACATGCGGGCTTACTGTCACTTTATTGAAGACGCAGGCCCGGTAGGTTTTAGTAAAGTTACCTTCTATCGGGCAGTCCTTTGTATTGGCAGTGATCTGGTAGTAGTGGCAGCCGGTATCACTGATAGCAGGGGTCCATGTGATATGGGCTGTGACCACAGAGCGTATAGAGTCTACCTGGCTGATAGTAGCACCCGGCAGTGGTGACGGAGTAGCTGTGATATTACTTTTGACCACTATGGAGTCTCCGTTTGAGTCGCGCATCTTGATATCCCAGCTGGCTGGCGTGCCCGGGCAGAGCTGTACGGTCACAGTGTCTATAAGGTTGGCGTTCACATTACCGGAGATCGGGTCCATAGTAGCATTAGGCACTGTGCAGCTCAGGATCTTGACCTGCACATCGCGGATCGTAGAGCCTACCAGTACACCGTGGCGGTACTCCAGCACGCGCAGCGCCAGCACGTCTACATTGGTCTGGCTCGGCGTGAAGTCTATCTGGCCGGTAGCGGGATCAAAAGCAAACTGGTTATTGCTCACTATGATAGGGCGGCTCTGGCTGAAGCCGGTCTGCCAGGTCAGAGGACTATTGTGTGCCTGCAGCGGCGTGATGAGCTGGAATACCAGAGAGTCTCCATTGACATCGGTAGCACCATTATTGTACGATACAGGAAATCCGTTGCAGACAAATGGTACCGGGTCATATCCGAAAGTAGCCGAGTTATTTTGATAAGGCAGCCCGGTAGAGGGATCTATGGTAGTATTGACCATGGCCTCCACGTACAGGTTGTAGCTGCTGGCGGTTTGTATGTTATCAGAGTTATTACGTGCACTTTCTGATATAGACAGGTACCATTGGTTGCACTGATAGGAGGCTGTGCCGCTGCCAGGCAGTGTTACATTGGCACGGTACACATACTTTTGTACCCCGGGATAGGCATTGGGTGGCGACCCGGTGGCTCCACTGCAGGTACTGCGCGCAAGGAAGCCGGGACACAATTGCGACACCTCACATCCGCTGGCTGTAGTAGATACACCACCGTACGGGCACGGCAGACCATTGATGAGAGGGAGGTTGATAGAGTTGGTATACGTACCGCCTGTACAGCTCGTATTGGTATATGTCAGCGCCATAGTAGTGGGTGCTGAGATACCGCTACAGTCGCGATAGAAAGTAGCAGTGACCTCATAGGTCATCTGGCCGGTAGCGGCATTGTAGCTGATAAAGCGATAGGTAAGGTCAGCCCCCTGTGCATGCGAGGCACGCACCTCTCCTACCCAACCCAGACATGAAATAAGTGCTACTAAGGCGATGTAAAATTTCTTCATGGAAATTGATAAGTCAAAATGATCTAAGGACGTCCTCGTATAAGAGGCTAAATCTACACAAAGGGTTGTATATATTCAAACAATTTTTAACAAATACCCCCTGCTTTTCCTGCCTCATACCTTAGCCTTTGGTAGTCTTAGATATATACGCTCGTGATGTCTGTATTATTGCCTTGCTTCCCCCTGGATTGCAGGCAGATTCACTCATATTGCTTAGTTTTAACCTAGCTAAACTCTGATAATGAAGCTCAAACGCTATCTCATCCGCATCGGCCTCCTGGTGGTGGTACTGGCGGGCACAGCTGGGGTATTGTACCTCATATACTTACGCCCTTTTTTGAAACACCTGATGGTCATGACCACCAGCCATCCTGACAGGCAGCTCACATTGGTGACCGGCGGCGGTGGCAATAGTGGCATCCTTACCTCAGATAGCGCTGTGCTGGTAGTAGATACCAAAATGGCTGAGGGAGCCACTGCGTTTTATGATATGGTCAAAAAAATAGCAGGCTCTAAACCCATCATCATTGTCAATACCCACATACACGGCGACCACGCCAAAGGCAACGCCCTGTACAAAGGCGCCACCATCATAGCCGGCGCCCGCTATGACAAAGATCAGTGGACCAGCGAAAACGGTGATGCTTCGCTACCCAATGTCTGGGTCAAAGATAGCCTGATCCTCCATCTGGGCGATGAGACAGTGACCATACTCAACCTCGGCTTTGATGCACACACACAGAGCGATGTCGTGGTTTACCTTCAAAACAGGCAGCTCCTCTTCACCGGAGATCTCGTGCTCAATCAGCAGGCACCTGCTCTTTTCAGCTCCTACCGTGCCTCAGGCAAAGGTTACCTTGCCGCCTTTGACACGCTGGAGCATCGCTTTGTCATCACGACCGTAGTACCCGGCCATGGACCCATCGGCACGCGCGACCTGATAGATACCTACCGCACCTTCTTTCAGGATATGTATGTGGCTGCACTAGACCATGAGAAGAAACCACAGCTCCTCACCAAATACAGTACCTGGTGGCAGATACCATTTATGATGAGCCCTGATGCTACCATCAGCTACATCCAAAAAGAAAAACAGCAATGAAACCCACGCAGAAATATTACCTTTTAGCGTATAATGGTATCGCCTTTCTGGCCTGGCTGGCATATGGTGTGAGCATGGTCTCGCTCGTATTGCTGCCCGGTGCATTCAGGCAGTTTCCCATGTGGATCGTCATCATGCCCTACCTGCTGCCTGTAGCCCAGGGACTCGCCCTGCTGGAGGTAGTACATTCAGCCACAGGCCTCGTACGATCACCTGTGGGCTCTACGGCTGCACAGGTCGCTTCACGCATTCTGGTAGTAGTATTGCTTTACCTGTTTTTCTCTGACCCATATCTATCCTGGATCAATGCCGGCCTGCTCCTCGTCTCCATCGCCTGGACCATCACAGAGCTGATCCGGTACTCCTTTTACTTTGCCGGGCTGCTGGGCCGCGAGCCACATATACTGCTATGGATGCGCTACTCATTTTTTGTGCTACTGTATCCGCTGGGTGTCACAGGTGAGTGGCTCATTATACTCTCTCCGCTGCTCACCTACGGCCTCGCAGGCCGTGATATTTTCGGCCATCAGTGGACCTTTGCAGTAGGCCCAGTCTCCTATACTATCTTCGTGTGCGCACTGGCTGTATCGTACATTGTTTATTTCCCTGTGCTCTACAGATATATGTGGCAGCAGCGCCGCAAAAAGCTCCTTGCAAACTGATCGGCACATTTGTAGCGGAGCCTGGCTGTCTATCGGTAGAGAGGTTTGTAAGTAGCATAGTAAGCCCCTCACTACCTCGCCCGTCCAATACTAAAAAAACCGCCACCCGCGTTGTATAAATGCAGGCTGTATTTATATCCACATCAAAGCGATACTCCATGATACATAATTCAACCTTTATCTCACTCAAAAGGATTATGTATGAAGCATCGACTGTATCTCTCAGCCCTGCTCCTATGCAGCGCCACCGCCTCGCATGCGCAGTTCCTCACCGGCATGGAGGGTAGCGCCTACGGTGGCATCTCTACCGTCACTTTCAATCCAGCCATAGCCAATAGCCCCTATCAGGCAGACATCAATCTCGCCGGCATCTCCGCTGCAGTCAATAACAACTACATTGGCCTCGACCGCCGTGTGATCTTGCACCCATCACTCGCTAGTGACCCGAACTTTCAGAGCCGGTACCTGCATGAGCGCGTCAATGGCAACAACAAAAACGCCTATGCAGGCTATCAGCTTACCGGGCCCCTGTCCTTCATGTTTTCCTTTGGCCCGAAGAAGAAGCCAAACAAAAATGCCATCGCCTTTAGCTATCACAGCAATTTTATATTCAATGGTGATAACGTGAGCGAAGTACTGGCCCGGTCTGCCTTCTACGGTATGGGCAACAACGCCAATGCGGTCACGCACTTTATAGGCCAGAGCCTGAGCGCGCAGCGTATGGGCTTTCGCACTCTCGCATGGAACGACTACGGCATCACCTACTCCCGCGTGGTCTATGAACGCAATAGCTCTGTGATCAAAGTAGGCGGCACGCTGAAACTGATCCAGCCGCTCGTAGGTGGGTATGTCTATGCAGACAATATCAACTACAAATGGCCTGAGGTCAATAACCTCAGCATCAACCGCACTAACATACGATATGCTTACTCTGAGGGCCTCGTCACGTCGAGTCAATACTCACCATCAGCCATCGCTGCGGCACTACCTAGCTACGCTAAAGACGTGCTGAACTACAAGTACGCCCGCCCCACTGTAGCTGCTGACCTCGGCGTGATCTACGAGCTGCGGCCTGACAAAGATGACCGTGGCGAAGAGATGAACTGCGGCGGCTCGTGGTATGGCTTCGTGCCAAAGCCCTACAAGCTCGCTGTGGGTGCCTCTATCATAGACTTTGGTGCTGTGCGGCTCAAGCGTGGCGAGTACAGTGGCAACTTCAGTGCTGACATACAGAACTGGGACCTCACCGGTGCACAGTTTCCGAATGGTGTGCAGAGTGTAGACGACACGATCCGATCACGCTTCCGCGTGCTGCAGGACAATAAGGGCTACTTCACCATGTGGCTGCCTACACGCTTCAATCTCTTCATAGACTACAATATATGGCATGGCCTGGGCGTGATAGGCTCTGCAGTCATCTCTCCGCAGATGTCGCCCAATGGCAATATGGTCCATCAGGTTTCTACCTTCACTGCTACAGGCAAGTATGAGAACAAGTGGTTTGGGGTGTATGTGCCGCTATCAGTGGATGTCTATGGCAATGCAGGCCTCGGCATGACACTCAGGGCAGGCCCGCTGGTCATCGGTACGCAGGACATGCTGGCCTTCTTTGCCAGGAAGTATATCTATGATGCCGAGGTACATGCGGCTGTCAAGGTCACTATCCCCTATACCAGGCGCTACCACAGAGGTGATGTACGCTTTGCGAAGAAGACCGGCAAGGGTAGTACGATGCACTTCTGAAAGGCACTTTTATGAGGTGGTGATGGGTCGTTTTTCGACTGGAGGAGGGGTGATATGGGTGCTGGCTGCATACGTATTTTGTTGTGTTTGTGTGGGTCGGTGGAGGTTGAGTTTTGCAAGTTTTTGGAGGGGGAATTGTCCTC
>JAFDYP010000362.1 GCA_018267355.1 Bacteroidota bacterium | reverse complement strand
TCTAAATTCTTGATTCTTGGTTCTCGACACTGCATCTGATAAACTAGCCTTCAAAAGCCGCCTGCGGGCGCACTGCCTCGCACTGATACAGCAGCGTATAGATACAGCTACTGCCGCTATGGAGCAGGCCCAGGAGTCTGCCAATAATGAGGACAAAAGCAGCGCCGGTGACAAGTATGAGACTGGCCGCGCTATGAGCCAGATAGAGCGTGACAACTATGCCTACCAGCTCAGCGTAGCCATAGATGACCGAAACCAGTTCCTCGGGATAGACTGCGAGAGACTATATGATAAAGCTGAAAACGGGGCTATCATCTCCGGTGGTGATGTACTGTACTTTATCGCGACGGGGCTGGGTGTCATGACCTTTGAAGGGGTGAAAGTGGTAGCGCTTTCGCCGAAGGCGCCGCTGTCAGGCCTGCTGCGCGGCCAGGTGAAAGGTGGCACGATCACGCTGAACGGCAAGTCCATCACTTTATCCGATATTTTCTAAAACGTATATTGGCGGTCTAAATCTACCCCATGACCTCCAAAGAAGTACTGGCTGAGTTGCAAACACTCGGCTCGCCCTCTGTCAAGAAAGTCCTCACCAATCATGGTGCGCGGGAGCCATTCTACGGCGTGAAAGTGGAAGACCTCAAGAAGATCATGAAGCGCGTCAAGACGGACTACAAGCTGTCTATGGAGCTGTTTGACTCAGGTGTGTCAGATGCTATGTACCTGGCCGGGCTGATAGCAGACTCGTCTAAAATGACAAAGAAAGACCTGCAGCACTGGGCGGACAAGGCCTACTGGTATATGCTGTCTGAGTACCCTGTAGCCTGGGTCGCAGCGGAGAGTCCATACGGGCTGGAGCTGGCACTGGAGTGGATAGAGAGCGATAAGCCACAGATAGCCTGTGCCGGCTGGTCTACGCTGGGTAATATCGCTGCGCTAAAGCCTGACGCAGAGCTGGACCTCAAACTCTACAAAAGCCTGATAGAGCGGGTAGGCAAGGAGATACACAAAGCGCCTAACCGGGTGCGCTACTGCATGAACGGCTTTGTGCTCATGGCCGGAGCGTACATCACCTCCCTCACTGAGCTGGCCCGAAAGACCGGCGACAAGATGGGAGCCGTACAAGTAGACATGGGTGGCACCGCCTGCCGGGTGCCAAATATCTCTGACTATATAGACAAGATAGATGCCCGTGGCAACCTGGGCAAGAAGAAGAAGACCGTACGCTGCTAACAAATAGGTACGTCATTCCGAAGTTTTTCCAAAACATAAAATTAACGAGATAAAACTGACCTGTCCCGCACCTCTGGTCGGGAAGGAATCCCCGAATACACAAATCCTGATGAGTGCATCACCGGTCCTGCTGAGCTTGGGATTCCTTAGAAAATAGCATGCATATTTCCACGGGAATTTTCTCGGAGTGACGCGTTATGTTATCGTTTCATTACGGATCGCTACTTTGCACTTTTGTAGCTGTACTTTGCGAAGCGATAAGTAAAAGTGGAAGCCTTGTAGCTGCGATTACCTTTGGGATAGTTATACTTTGACCGGGGCGAAGCCTTATCCACAAATGTCAATATTGAGTTACAGAACTTAAAAGCCATTGAGCCACTTTTGCGGTGACCAAACTGCCCGCCATGCTGACGCTCAATCTTAGCCGGATATTCAAGGCCCGCAATATCCATCAGCCCTACAAGTTTCTCGTAGAGAGCGGCTTCGTGCCGTTCATAGCGCATAAATACAAGAATCATAAGGTGGCTCAAATACGCATTGACCACATAGAGCGGCTCTGTGTAGCACTAAACTGTACACCCAATGACCTCTTTGAGTGGTTTCCTGACAATCTGCTGGATAACCGCGAGGACCATCCGCTACACGCCATACGCCAGCGGGAGAAGAAGACCGATATCAATAAGCTACTGGCCAAAATGTCCCTGCAGCAGCTGGAGGAGGTGGAGAAGATGATCGTGGCGGCAAATTGATGAAGTCGTCATTGCGAGGAGGCACGACGAAGCAATCTGGAATATTCCTATCCTCTGGGTTCCCGTGTATACTGCTGAAATGCTACGATGTATTAATTCCGGATTGCCACGTCGTCCCGAGGCGGTACTCCTCGCAATGACGGATCATAAAAAAAGCCCCGCTGGTGGCAGGGCTTACTATCTTGATAAAGGGAACGGTTATTTCTTGACCAGGAGCTTGAAGCCTGTGCCGTGTACATTCAGGATCTCTACGTTCGTGTCTTCCTTCAGGTATTTGCGGAGCTTGGCTATGTACACGTCCATGCTGCGGCCGGCAAAGTAGCTATCGGTGCCCCATACGGTATTCAGCGCTATATCGCGCTCCAGCAGGCGGTCCAGGTGTACGGCCAGCATCTTGAGCAGTTCGGATTCTTTGGTAGTGAGCTTGAGCGGGGTGCCGCCATCCAGCGTGAGGGTGCGGCTGGCATTATTAAACACGTAGCGGCCTATCATGAATTCATTCTGCTCGCTCACTTCTGCCTTAGGCACGCGCTTGAATATATTGTCCATGCGCAGGGTCAGCTCCTCCATGCTAAAGGGCTTGGTCAGGTAGTCATCGGCGCCGATCTTGAGGCCTTCTATTGTATCTTCTTTGAGCACCTTGGCGGTGAGGAAGATGATAGGCACCTGAGAGTTGGTGCGGCGTATCTCTTTAGCCAGGGTGAAGCCATCCTTTTTGGGCATCATCACGTCCAGGATGCACATGTCAAACTTGCCTGTTTTGAATTCGTTCCAGCCGTCGTCGCCATTACGTTTCAGTGTCACATCATAGTTTTTGAGTTCGAGAGAGTCCTGGAGCAGGTTTCCGAGATTGTTGTCATCTTCCACCAGCAGAATGCGCCTTTTGATTGCCATGGTAGGGGTTATTTTTTAACAAGTTAGACAAGGTTAAATTTAACAGTTTAACCATCATTAACCAATTAACAAAACTTTACAAAATTGTCGGCGAACGCCTTAAAAAGGTAGGAAAATCTCAAATCGACTGCCACGGCCCAGCTCGCTGGAGACCCTGATCGTGCCAGCATGGGCATCTACTATGATCTTGACATAGCTCAGGCCGAGGCCAAAACCCTTGACATTGTGGATATTGCCGGTAGGCACCCGGTAGAATTTCTCAAAGATCATCTTCTGGTTTTCGGCAGAGATGCCTATACCATTGTCCTCTACGGCTATGGTCACACCGCGGCTATCGCTGGAGGAGGATACTTTGATATGGAGCATTTCCTCCTTGCGGTATTTGATCGCGTTCTCTATTACATTATAGATCACATTGCTGATATGCGCCTTGTCGCCGCGTATCTTGTCATTCACCGCATCCAGGTGGCGTGTCAGCTCGCCATTCTCTGAGGAGATACGCAGCTCCAGGCTGTCGCAGATATCGCGCAGCAGCTCATTGATGTGTATGTCAGACAGGTTGAGCTTAAACTCTCCCTTGTCAAAGCGCGCCACCTGCAGTACATTCTCTATATGCCCGCTCAGGCGCTTGTTTTCCTCCTCTATGATGCCTGAGTAGCGCTTGATCTTTTCGGGATCGGCCAGTATTTTCTCATTCTTCATCATCTGCGTAGCGAGGGAGATAGAGGCCACCGGCGTCTTAAACTCATGCGTCATGTTATTGATAAAGTCGGTCTTGAGCAGGTCGAGCTTTTTCTGGCGGAAAATGATATAGAATGAAGTGCCAAAGGCCGCCGCGATGATCAGCACAAAGGTGATGGTAGTGGCCAGCATCAGCCACATAGACTGCAGCAGGTAGCTTTTCTTATTGGGAAAGTAGAGCACCAGGATGCCGGAGTTCTTGTACAGGTCATTGGCAAAGAGTGGCATGGTGTAGTAGTTCATCTTGACCGCCTTGGGCATATCCTTTAGCGTGCCTATGATGGGCACGTGAGAGAAGTGGTCAAACACTGCATACCGGTAGGGCGTCTTGATACCCGTCTCGGTGATCTCGCGGTCTATCAGCGCGCTGACGCGGGCAGAGTCCAGCCGGTCGTGCAGGCACTTGTCATCCAGCATAAACTTGACCGCGAGGTCCTGAAAGAGGGTATTGTATTTCTTAAACTGCTGCTCTATCAGCTTGCGCTCGCGCTCGGCCTTGGTCATGGGCTGTGCCAGGTCGTATTTGTCTTCTACGATGGCCGAGGGATGCTCCTGCAGGTAGGTGACCGTCCCGATAAATTTGCTCACAAAAGCCCCTGACGTATCGCTAAAGCCAAACTTGATCGCATGCTGGCCTACGGAGTCTATGAGGCGGAAGTTGGTGTACTCCTTCATGCTCTGCACAGTGTCGTACATCTTGCTGACCATCTTGCCCATGTTTGGGTAGCCGGCATTGTGAAAGTAGGTGTCGGCCTCATTCATCTCGAGGTTGAGCGAGACCTGGTTCATAGCCTGCAGCACGCCCTGGTCAAAGCGGTCCTCCCTGAGGCGGTAGCTCTGCCACACCCAGGCCACCTGTATGCCTACGAGGCCTATGAGCACGAGGCAGGTACCTATCAGGATCGCGTTTATATTACTGAGCTTCATGTGCATGCGAATCTAACGTTTTCGCCGAAGAGCGCTGACGGGGCTTAACAGAGATTAACGGGGGAGGGGAGATTTGCAGAATTACTGATTTACGGAATTACAGATTTGAAGAAAACTCAAAGAGCGTTTGTGCCGTTGCAGGTGTTTAGCGCGATAGCGCGTCACCGGCCACAAGGGCTGGGCGGTAGGCAGCAAGTAGAGTGCTTTATGTTGGTCGATGGTGACTCTGCGCTAAACACCAACGACGGCGAGAGGTGTTCAATCTTGCTTTGTGTTCGATGCGGAAGGCTTGTTATCCTTTCTTGCGTCCAAAAGTATAATGTTAGAATCACCTTCCATACGTAACTCTCTTAGGATTGTTTGAACCTTGGCAAGCTCGCTAGCAGAAAAATATAGAATTACTTTATACCCAGCATCTGCTTGGCTTGCTTTCTTGTAAACTTCTAATTGGCTTTCTAGATTTTGTTTAAGCTTTGTGTTACGCGCTAGTTTAAACTCTACAAGTGTTTTGTCTTTTGACCCATAAGAAATCGAATAATCTACGGGCCCCCTTCCATTATTTACTTCGCTATTAACATCAAATGATGTTGCATACCATGTTAACCTATACATTACCTGTAAGTCAAATTCCGTTCCTATTGGATTGCCCTTTTGATAAAAGTATTTATATCCATCATTTTACTCAATAACTCTTTTCATAAAGATAATTCGATCATACGCAGCACTTTTAGATGTCGCCCTAGGCATATGATAAAAACCATTTTTACTAAGGAGCTGAGACAAAGTTTTTGAAAGGTTTATCAACTCTTTAACAGAACTTACTTTCTGCTTGGACGTGTTTGCTGCACTCTGAAGTTCTTGCTCCTTTTGCTT
>JAFDYP010000361.1 GCA_018267355.1 Bacteroidota bacterium | reverse complement strand
TCCGAGTAGTGATTGCCATCTATGACCAGAAGAATTCTCTTTTCCATTTTAATATTGATAAGGCAAAAATGGGTAGCTAAACATCAATTATCGCTGACCCGAATTATTTCTTCTTATGACTTTAGTCAGGATTAATGATGCCGCTGGCAGCAGCTGTGAAGCACCTTTCCCTGGCTATTGGCCTCCGGACTCAGGTATGGGATACCGAGATTGAGCCCGCGAATGATGAGCAGCGAGCCGAGTACCAGCATAAAAACCGGCAGGACCTGCCGCACCCGGCTACGAAAAGTGCTAGAAAATATACTGTGGCTGAAGGATACCAGCATCATGGCAGGGACCGTGCCAGCGCCGAATGCGGCCATAAAAGCAGCACCCTCACCGGCCGCGCCCACAGCCATGGCCATGGGTAGCGCCATATATACAAAACCGCAGGGCAGGAGACCATTCAGCACACCGATCAGGTAAAAGGAAGAAAAACCCGGGCGACGGAAGAGTGACTGTATACTACTTTTGACCGATCCCAATAGCGGGATATCAGACACTCGCTGCTCCATCTTTGTCATAAGGCCGGTAGGGAAAACTACAGCAGCAATAATGACTATTCCCAAAACTATAGATAAAACCTGCTGGAGTCCCATGAGTGAAAAACCGCGGCCTATCAGGCCAAAGACCAGGCCTAAAATACTATAGGTGGTCATCCGGCCAGCATTGTACAGCAGGATACCGCCCACCTTGCCAGACCAGCTGTACCTGCCCACCGGCAATGCCAGCGCTATTGGGCCACACATGCCTATGCAGTGAAAACTGCCGGCAAAGCCCAAAACCAATGCCACGAGTAAAAATGACATATCAATCTATTTTGAGGACGCTCTCCGCCAGTAGCTGGTGGCTATCCTCACTCCACTCTACATTGACGCGGTAGAGGGTATGTGCCATGCTGCTATGAGAGATGACCAGCTCGCTATCAGCTTTTGCAGTGAATGGATAATTAAAATCCTTTGCCGCGTCAGACGGGCAGTAAAACCGGATGGTACCTGATACCTGCTCTGCATGTCCCATAGATGGTATCCGCACTGACACCTGGCCACTGCCTACCGTCCACTCCGGGCGCAGATGCAGGGAGTCTGCCATGTGCGCGCGGTTTATCCGGTCCTGATATTTCAGTTCCTCTTCATAGTAGTCCTTTGTGACCAGTTCTACTTTTTCAGATGAGGCGCGGAAAGCCAAGGCTATTATCATCACTACAAATCCCCCGTATAGCAGCCCAATCTTCCAGCCCCAGTTAAATTTTGATCCCATATCCTCTATTCGTTTGGTGCAAAAAATGTAGTACTCAGTGTACTTATCTTCTTGTCTCCGCTATAGACGTCTACGGCTACTGTATTTTTCCTCTCGTGCAGGTAGCCCTTGTCCACATATATAAAGAACATACCATCTCCTACACTTTCCTTCTCTACTTTGATATCCTTACCTACTATCTTGATCTCTCCGTGAAAACCCTCCGGCAGTCTCAGTGCGATAGGTATCTGTTGGCGTGTCTTATTCACGAGCTTGATGTTGTAGAGATTGCTCACGCGGCCGTCAGGCTGCTCTTGGTACATCATACCCCGTGCACGCATGATAGTAGCAGATACATCCTTGCGGGTCACGAGCAGTGTAGTCAAAACACTGACTAGCAGCGCCAGCACGATAGTATAGGCTGCCATACGCCGGGTAAAGTGGAGTTTTTCTTTCTTGGCTATATTATTCTCCGAGGCGTACCTGATCAGCCCCTTGTCAAATTCAAACTTGTCCATGATCGCATCACAGGCGTCCATACAAGCAGTGCAGTTAATGCATTCGAGCTGTGTGCCGTTGCGGATATCTATACCGGTAGGGCACACCTTCACGCACTCCATACAGTCTACGCAGTCACCGGCTGTGCGCTCTTCGTTTTTGCGGAATCGCTTTCGCTCCTCACCGCGTACGTAGTCATATGCTACTACTACACTATCCTTGTCCAGCATCACACCCTGCAGGCGGCCATACGGGCAAACGATGAGGCATACCTGCTCCCTGAACCATGAGTAGACGAAAAAGAATACTGTAGTAAATACCAGCAGTGGCAGCAGCACATCCCAGTGAGCAAAGATCCCGTCTTTCATGTAGCTCACCAGGCGATCCATGCTGATGAAATAGGACAGAAAGTAATTGGCTATGATAAAGGAGACCAGGAAAAACACAATGTGCTTCCCTCCGCGCCTTAAGATCTTTTCACCATTCCATGGCCCATTGGTCAGTTTGCGCTGATGGTCGGCATCTCCCTCTATCCAGTACTCGATCTTGCGGAATATCATCTCCATAAAGATCGTCTGGGGGCATACCCACCCGCAAAACAACCGGCCAAATGCGACCGTAAAAACCACAATAAAGACAATGAATGTCAGCATCCCGACCATGAAGATGAAGAAGTCCTGCGGCCAGAATATCTTGCCAAACAGGATAAACCTCCGGTCTATCACGTCGAAAAGGAACAGCGGCTCTCCATCATACTTCAGCCATGGCAGCACCAGGAAGATGATGATGTAGAAAATACTAACGACCGTTCTTGCATTATAATACCATCCTTTCGGACGTTTAGGGAAAAGCCAGTTCCTCTTACCGTCTTTTTTTATTGTCCCTATTGAATCCCTGAATTCCTCATTTTTCTCACTCATATATGTATAATAACTAGTTGCTCTTGGCTATGCTATCTACCGGAGTGGCCGGAGCAGCAGCGGTCTGCGTGCTATCACCCTCACTATAGATAGTGCCCTGTGGTGCCTTAGGATTAGGAGGGTTAGTCCCCTTCAGCGATTTGACATAGCACACCACCTGGGCTATCTGCACGGATGACAGGTCACTCTGCCAGCTCTTCATACCATTGGCAGGCCATCCGTATTTTACGGTTTTGAATACTTCGTTGATCTTGCCACCATGCAGCCAGAACTGGTCGGTCAGGTTGGGGCCTACACCGCCCTCGCCCTTCTCTCCGTGGCATGCCTTGCAGTTATCTGCAAATATCTTGGCACCTTCTGCTACATACGCCTGATCAAACTTGATCGTGTTTTCATCCACGTTGTTTTTTGCGGTGCGCATATATTCATCTTTGGCCTTCTTTGCAGCCTCCATTTCGTTGGCATATTCACCGGCACTGAGCGGTGCAGCCTCAGCTACATGATAGTAGCCGATATAGCCAAATGCCCAGATGATAGTGAATATGAAGCCGTACTTCCACCATGGTGGCAGAGAGTTATCCAGCTCCTTGATACCATCATAGTCATGATCCAGCATCACATCCTGCTCATGCTCTATCGCCACTGAGGCGTTGAACCTATCCAGAAACTTGGGCAGCTCAAAGTGTATAGCAGGTTTGGCAGCCTGTGGGTTGATCGTATTGAGCAGTGCCCAGATACGGATCAGCATGACTGCTATGACGAGGGCCTCCAGCAGGATGATAGCGATGGCTGCTGTCACATCCATGCCAAAAATAGAAGGCGCCGATGCTGCGGCGGCTGGCGCAGCTGCAGTAGCTGCCGGTGCCGCGTCCTGTGCTATCGCAGCATGTGCCGTAGCGGCCATCATCATGATGAGCACTACTGACTTTACTATTGTTCCCTTATTGCGGTAGGCGTACTCTGTGAGGCGGATCAGCATTTGCCCGAGTGCCGCTACCGCAAAGAGCAGCAGCGTGGCAAAAATGATCAGTACATAGGCAAAGTAGCTCTGCCCTCCTCCTGATGTGGCCGCTACCGGGGCAGCAGCGGCCGGAGCGGCCTCCTGCGCATAGCTCATGCATGATACTGCTACCGCAGCCAGCGCCAGGATACTTTTATGATATATGGATGGTCTCATGTCTTTTGAATTGGTTTGTTTAGTCTAATGGGATATTGGCTTGCTCCTCTATGTATTGCTTATTGGTCCTGAAAGT
>JAFDYP010000360.1 GCA_018267355.1 Bacteroidota bacterium | reverse complement strand
TTCGATTATGAGAAGGCAAAATGGTTTAACCAGCAATACCTGAAGGCCAGATCGAATGTAGAACTGGCTGCGGCAGTCAAAAAAGATATTGAAGCCGCAGGCTTCACGCTGGGAGATAACAAACTGGCCGAATACTGCGGTCTGATCAAGGAGCGGGCTACTTTTACAAATGACATCGTATCTATAGGCGTATACCTATACAAGGACATACAGTACTACGATGATGAGACGATCAGGAAAAAATGGAAGCCGGAGATCAAAACCAAATGGGACGAATATATAACAGGCAAGGACCTGTCTGCGCTGGGAGCGGATACCATGATGAATGAATTCATCGCTTTCACCGGGCTGAAGACCGGTGAGATCATGCCGGTACTGCGTGTGGCGCTGGCAGGCGTCCTGCAGGGGCCACCGGTGGTAGATATGGCAAAATTCCTCGGGGCGAAAGGCACTGCGGAACGCCTTAAAAAATCTTTTGATTATTTTGAATCAGTACGCTAAATTTATAGAGGGAACGGCGCTAAAATATTTTCAAAAAAATCTTGGCGCATTTAAAACACTCTTTATTTATTTGCCGTCAGTAAGCCAAAATTAAAAACCATAAACTAAGTCATATGCCACGCAAGAAACGCGAAGAAGAGGATGACCTCGATCTCAACTCCAAAAAGAAAGGGAAGAGCGATGATGACGACGATGAAGATCTGGAAGATGAAGAGGACGAGGACCTGGATGCCTCTGAGGCAGAGTTTGAGACAGAGGAGAGCGAGCCATCAGAAGATGATATCCGCGATCTGGACCTTGAGGAATTTGAAGACCTGATAGATAATAAATCTAAGGGTAGCAAAGGCCGCAAGAGAGACGAAGACGAAGATGATGACTTTGATGACTTTCAGGAGGAAGAGGAGTTTGATGACTTCGGCGGTGGCGGAGGATTCGATGATGATTTCTAAGGCACACCAAAACTATAGTAGCATACAGCCCCTGGCTGTATGCTTTTTTATTTCTGCTAAACAATAATGATATGTCACGTCCCGTCAGAGTACTGGTAGCCAAAGTAGGCCTCGATGGCCACGACCGCGGAGCTAAAGTCATAGCCTCTGCCCTGCGCGATGCGGGCATGGAGGTGATCTATACCGGCCTGCGCCAGACACCGGAGATGGTAGTCAATGCCGCACTGCAAGAGGACGTAGACGCGATAGGTATCAGCATCCTCTCCGGTGCGCACAATACCGTATTCCCCAAAGTACTCTCACTGATGAAGGAGAAAGGTATGGACGATGTATTGCTGACCGGGGGGGGCATCATACCTGCTGATGATATGCAGCAGCTCAAAGACCAGGGCTGCGGAGAGCTTTTCCCTCCCGGTACGCCGACTATCCAGATAGCCGACTATATCAAGGCCTGGGTGGGTACACATCGGTCTTTCTAAGGCTGTCCCTCCGCTTTTTCGTATTATTGCGCCCAATATGCATTATCTATCTGTAGAGGGCCTCTCTAAATCCTTTGGCGCCAAGCCTGTTTTCTCAAATATCACCCTGAATATCTCTGAAGGAGATAAGGTGGGCCTGATAGCCAAAAACGGGGCGGGCAAAAGTACTATGCTCAATATCATAGCGGGCAGGGACACTGCCGAGGAGGGCAAAGTATGGGTACATAAAGATGTGAAGGTCTGCTTTCTGGATCAGGAGCCGGTTTTTGACCCAGCCAAGACCGTAGTCGAAAACATATTTGACCATCGGCATCCCATGATAGATGCAGTGAAAGAATATGAAGCACTGATGGAAGATGAGAACCCCGATGCTGACAAGCTGACGGATGCGATGGGTAAGATGGATGAGCTGAATGCCTGGGACTTTGAGAGCAAGGTACATCAGATACTAGGCAGGCTGAAAATAGGCACTCTGACCAATAAAGCGGGCCAGCTCTCCGGCGGTCAGAAGAAGCGCCTGGCACTGGCCAAGACACTGATAGATGTAGAGTTTGACGCAAGCCGCAAGCTGCTGATCATGGATGAACCGACCAACCACCTGGACTTTGATATGATAGAGTGGTTGGAAAACTTCCTCGCTGACTCCAAGATGACACTCCTGCTAGTCACACACGACCGCTATTTCCTGGACTCTGTGTGCAATGAGATCATGGAGCTGACACCGGGCGAGCTTTATACTTATCCGGGAGACTACGAATACTTCCTAGAGAAGAAGGCAGAGAGAGAGGCGACTGAGAGCGCCAGTGTAGACAAAGCGCGTAACCTGATGCGCAAAGAACTGGACTGGATGCGTAAGCAGCCTAAGGCGCGTACTACCAAATCCAAATCGCGCATTGATGCCTTCTACGAGCTGCAAACCAAAGCAGCAGGCAAGACTAAAGAGCAGGAGCTGATGCTCAATGTCAAGATGTCCCGCCTGGGCGGCAAAATACTAGAGCTCAAAAAGGTCTATAAAGCCTATGGAGAAAAGAAAATCCTGAATGGCTTTGACTATACTTTTAAGAAAGGTGACCGGATAGGCATCATAGGGGAAAACGGAGTAGGTAAAACCACCTTCCTCAATATTCTATTAGGCATAGAAAAGCCGGACACCGGCAAGATCAACGTGGGTGATACAATAGTCTTTGGCTACTTTGACCAGAAAGGCCTGCAGTGGAAAGAGGACAAGCGGGTGATAGAATACGTCAAAGATATTGCAGAACATTTTCCGCTGGCCAATGGCGATAAAGTCTCTGCTACCAAGTTTCTGGAGCTTTTCCAGTTTACGCCTGAGCAGCAATTTACCTTTATATCAAAGCTGAGCGGTGGTGAGAAGAAGCGGCTGCAGCTCCTGGCTATCCTCTTTACCAACCCAAACTTCCTGATACTGGATGAGCCTACTAATGACCTGGACCTGATCACACTGCAGGTATTGGAGGACTTCCTGCTCTCGTATCAAGGCTGTGTGATCATTGTATCTCACGACAGGTACTTTATGGACAAGCTGGTAGACCACCTGTTTGTATTTGAAGGCAAGGGCGTGATCCGTGATTTCCCGGGCAACTACACTTTGTATCGCTTCTATAAGGACCAGGAGAAAAAAACAGGTACCTTCAGCCAGGAGGCTAAATCATCCCTGCTACAGGCAGAGCCGGAGGAGAAAGAAGAAAAACCGATCGTCAAGGCAGAGGCAGCTACTTCAAAAAAAATGTCCTTTAAAGAAAAGTTTGAATTTGAAGCACTGGAGAAGGAACTACCGGTACTCACCAAAGAGCGCGATGAACTAAATGAAAAGATCGCATCAGGCACACTGCCATATGAAGAGCTGCAAAAAGTGCTGGCGCGTATAGCGGAGGTGACCAGACAGCTGGAGTCAAAGGAAATGCGCTGGCTGGAGCTGAGCGAGAAAACAGCTTAAGGTGACTAAAAACAAAAACAGCGCAGGTATTCACCTCGCGCTGTTCTAAGAAAAAAACCCGTTATCGTTGTGACTATTGAGTCACTATTATTTTGCCTGAGAAAGTGGCGTTAGAATCTGATACTACATTCACTATATAGATGCCGGCTGCGAGATCGAGGCCTTGTACCATATATTCCTGCGTCTGATCCTGCATATCGTTAGTATATACCACCTGCCCCATCTCGTTAGTGATCACTACCTGCCTGATATTATCATTAGATTCTTTCAGAGCGATATTCAGTGCGCGGCCTGATGCCAGCGGATTAGGGTATACCTGCATGATGGTGGTATTGATCTGTCTGGCTGGAGCAGTACCAAAATCTACTGCCACTATGCCAGAGTATTCAAACTTGCCATCTACATCTACTTGCTTCAGGCGATAGTAGTTTGTACCGCTCAGTGGCATTGCATCTATGAACTCATAGTTCTGTGCATCATTTGTAGTGCCATTACCCTTTACTTCACCGATCTTTTCCCAGGTATTGCCATCAGCCGACCGCTCGATATTAAAATGGTCATTGTTTATTTCTGATGCTGTAGCCCACCTGAGGAGTGATTTTGTGTCCTCATATTTATCTCCGCTGAATGAGATCAGCTTGACTGGCAGTGCGCCGCTCCACTGGATAGTATAGGTGGCCGGTGCAGGATCCACTTTGCCTGCGGCATCTGTACTCGCATAGTTGAATGTCAAAGTCTGTGAAGCGGTGCCGCTAAACTTGATCATGAACTTAGTGGGGTCTACATTGGTGATCACCGTATAGCCTGTGATCTCTTCATATACCTGCAGCGTACCATCGCCGTTAGCATCGTAATAGAGTTGATTGCCATTGAGCCCTGACAGGTCAGTGATCGTAAACTTGCTACCAGCGGTAAATGTACCGTCCTCAGGATCTGTACCGCCAAACATACCTAGTCCGTTCGCAGCTGTTATGGCTTTAGCAGCATAATGTGCAGGCTTAGGGATAGTATATGTCCTTGGTGATGAAGACGGCAGCTGATCATAGCCCAGGTATACATTGGTCACGCTGGTCTGACTCACACTCACAGGCAGTTGGCTAGCAGTGCTGTAGACACCGGTGCCGGCATTATTGTTTGAGCCGTACTGAGATTTAGTTCCTACCCAATTAGTAGGCCATGAACTGGCTGGTGTCGCCGCCCCTACAGATGGATTGTTCGTACTAGGGATGATCTTCATACTGGTAGTATAGGCAGGTACAGAGGTGAAGGTGAAAGAACCATCAGCAGCTACAGCAGTAGAAGCAAGCACAGTATTGCTACTACCGGATAACACTGCAAAAAATGTCTGGCCCCGATTGCTGGTAACCTCTACACCATCTTTCAATCCGTTGCCATTTGCATCGTCCAGCATTTTACCGCTAAGGTTTACGTAGCAGTCTGCTACACTCACATGTACCGCAGAGTCTATAGCGCATCCATTTGAATATACGGCATATACCCTGTATGAGCCTGAGTCGGTGAATGCTACACTAGCGAACGATGGATTCTGTGAGGTGCTGGTGTAGCCGTTTGGCCCTGTCCAGCTATAGTACGGCGCATTTCCAGAGGCACTGAGAGTCATAGGACCACGTGCACACACAGTGCTCGGAGCTGTAGGTATAGCGAAAGGCATACCTACACATGAGATCTGGTAGTCCTCTACCTCGCCGCTGGTAGCCAGACCTGTAGGGTTGGCCACTTCTGTGCTGTCATTGGCTATACGAAAGCGTCCATAGGTAGTAGGCGTAGCTGATGAGAACGAGTTAACCGTGAAAGTCATGCTCACTACCTGCGTGGAGGCACTGGACGGTATACGTACAGACTTCCGCTCAGAGGCATCAAACACGCCATTCTTATTAAAATCTATCCAGCCTGCTATGGTAGCGTACTGACCAGAGTTATTGTATGCACTGATGTTTACAGTAAAGGTATTACAGTTAGCGCATGGTGTAGGGAAGGTAACACCATCATCCAGTGCATCAGAGTTAGCAGCAGTGCCCGGCTGGCCGTCTGCATCGCAGGTCTCACCGGTACCCAGGTATAGGCTACCAGATACTGAGTGATATGGCCCATTATTGGCATACAGCGTATGATAAGTATCAGGAGCATCACCATAGTCAAATGAGCTACCCACAGACACATCATCGAGGAAGTTGCCTATTGAGTTATTGCCACCATATGAACCAACTGCTGTAAACTGAAGGCGTGTGATATATTGACCCGCAGGTACAGTATAGAAGCCACCATAAGTACCCCAGGCACTAGTACCATCCATAGCGGTAGCCTGGAGTGTAGGAGACTGCGGCGGTCCTATCAGGAGCTGTGCAGTATCTGCACCTGACCTACCCCTGTGAGAGAAGCTCCACTGAAGTTTGGTGCCCGGTGTGGTGTACACATCCTGATACAGTGCGCCGTAGAGGTTAGCCTCGAGCTCCATGAAGTAAGAACCCCCGTGAGCCGGCACGCCATTAAAACCGCTCTGCCACATTTCGATCATTTTATCTGAAGCGGTAGTTCTCCAGTATGGCAGATTGGACTCAGAGGTGATGATATAGCTGCTCGGAGCCGGGCCCATCTCAAAGCCCGGATTCTGGAAACCGTTGGTACATGCTGCTACCAGCGGTGCAGTCACATATATCTGGTAGTCTTCTACCTCGCCGTTTGTAGCCAGACCCGTAGCAGAAGTCACATCTGAGCTGCCGGTAGCGAAACGGAATCTTATAGAGGTAGGTCCATATTCTACCGAGTCAGACACGTTAAAGGTTATAACGTTCGCTCCGGCATTGAGATGTACATTCTGTATCAAGTATTCGCTGCCACCATCGTAGGAATTATTCTGGTTCAGGTCAGCCCAGGCATTGAGGTAGCCGGCTACGCTGGCTGTCACTGTGATCGTATTGGTACCCATAGTGACGATATTCACGGAGGTAGGTACACCTACGTTGAAGTTTACACCATCTTCGTCAGCTACACCTATGGTATCGTCACCCAGCTCATTGACCGATGGCTGACCATCCAGCTCTGCATCTATCTGCGAGCCCAGGTATACACCAGCCACGATCATATGGCCTGCGCCATTATTGGCAGATGTCGTAGGCACTCCCCATGCGTCGCCATAGTCTATATTAGCCTGAAATCCGAAAGTAAACAGAGCGCCATCCCTTAGGTCTGCATTATAGGAAATGGTAGAGCCGGATGGAGTACCTGACTTATATGTTTCATATACGCCGTCAGCATTGGAGTCTATGAGCATATACACATTCATAGATGATGAGATGGCGGCATAGTTGCCATAGTTGGTAGATGATTTGTCATATACGAAGTTCATACTGGTGCGAGTACCGGTTTGAGATACCCTCCAGACCCTTGCGATCCTGGCATTGATATTATTAGGCAGGCCTGTAGCAGCGCTTACTGTATTCGCTCCGGCATTATCTGCTACCATCAGGAATGAATAGTATGGCAGGCTGGTAGCACCATTGATAGAGAGTATGCTGGTATTGATACTGATAGATTGATATTGGAAGAGTGCGCAAACATTATCCACGCCTAC
>JAFDYP010000035.1 GCA_018267355.1 Bacteroidota bacterium | reverse complement strand
CAAAGGAGAGGGTTGGGAGAGGTGATATAACAAAGCCCCTTCACGGGGCCTTGCAGAGTTGTTTTGTTTGGTAAGGGTACTTATATCTTAGAAGTCATCCACTGAGGTGTTCTTCTTATATGCCTCAGATGCCTGCCAGTTACTTTCGATCTTCACTTCAAACTTCAGGTAGTCATACTCGCCGAGGGTAAAGGTCACGTCCTTTACGAGCCACTGCTTGTAGGATACATTATCCACGCGGCTTTCATTTTTGAAAGTGCCAAACTTATAGTCCAGGATGAACCTCATCTGCTCTGCCTGCTCCTTAGGACCCTCGATATATACTTTTACAAAGCGACCTTCGTCATTGAAGATATAGTCGATCTTGTTCAGTTTCACGTTGCCGATGGACATATCATCATTAGGTATAATGTAGGCGTTTTTGGTCAGAGAGCTTTTATCTTTTACAAAATCAATCTTTTGATCTTTGACATACATACTGTCACGAAATGCACCCCAAGGCATATTTCTGAAAGATGTCACATTGGTCTCCTGGGCGAAGGCGCCCGCGGCAAAAAAGAGGAGTGCAAAAACCGTGAAGAGTTTTTTCATGATACTATTTTTGTTTTTGTGTTTTGACAAAGATGCAATGAATTCGATGCGGCTCTAAAATAATTATTCCAGTCAGCAACAAACTATGTGGAAAAACTGTTTAACAAATAGTCCATGTCAATTATGTTACTTTGGACCCTGAAACCCGTGCTACCAATAGCGGTGAGCACCCTATCCTAGTCTCAAAATATGCTGAGTATCAAAGAACTGGCTGCCAGATATAATAATAGTTTTTCCGTAGCGGATTTTCGCCTGCAGCCCACGGGGCTCTACCAGCCTATGGAACATATCATGGCCATACCGGGCAAGCGTATTCGCCCGCTGCTCCTGCTGATAGCCTGTGATACCTTTGGCGGTGAGGTGCAGGAGGCCATGGGTGCCGCACACGCCATGGAGCTTTTTCACAATTTCTCCCTGGTGCATGATGACATCATGGATGATGCTACCCTGCGCCGCGGGATAGAGACTGTGCATGAAAAGTTTGGGCTGAACGCGGGCATTCTCTCCGGCGATGCGCTATTTGCGTACGCCTATAAATACCTGGCTCAATCGCCGGAAGCTATGCTACCATCGCTCTTCCATGTATTCACAAAGGCCGCTATAGAGATACTAGAGGGGCAGCAGATGGATATGGACTTTGAGCAGCGGCTGAATGTGACCGTAGATGAATACCTCAAGATGATAGGCTACAAGACCTCTGTACTGCTCGCCTGCTCTCTGCAGACAGGTGCCATCATAGGTGGTGCCTCTGCGGAGGATCAGGCGCGGCTCTATGACTTTGGCCTGAAGCTGGGCTTGTCATTCCAGATCAAAGATGACTGGCTGGATACCTTTGGCGATAATGAAAAGGTGGGCAAAAAGGTAGGTGGCGATATCATACAAAATAAGAAGACACTGCTGCTCATCACTTTGCTGCTGGAGGCTGGTGCGGATGACAGGGCAGAGTTGCTAAAGCTTTTCGCGGAGGCGGATGAAGCTAAAAAGGTGGCAGGTGTCAAGGCTCTCTATGCAAAATATAAGGTAAGCGAGAAGACTCTGGCCAAAGCCGATGCCCTGTATAATGAGGCGCTGCAGTCACTGGCCGATATTTCTATACCAGATGACAGCAAGACCAATCTCTACACGATGGCGCAGATGATCAGGGACAGGGATTTTTGATCAGGCAAATCCGGCTTACTCCTCAAAAGGCCCTTTGCCCTCGCGTACTAAGATCGGCTCACTGCCGGAGTAGTCTATGATGGTCGAGGCTATATTGCCGCCCATGCCGCCGTCTATCACTATATCTACTATGCCGTCATATAGCTCATAGATCTCCTGGGGATCGGTGATGTACTCCAGTATGGTGTCTTCATTTTTGATAGAGGCGGAGAGGATAGGTGCGCCGAGCGCATCTACTATCGTGCGGGCTATTGCATTGTCCGGCACGCGTATACCGATGGTCTTTTTGGCGTAGCCGTAAATCTTGGCTACTGTATTATTTGCATTGAGGATAAAGGTGTAAGGGCCGGGCAGGCAGCGCTTCATGAGTTTGAAGCAGGGATTGCTCACATTCAGCGTGTAGTCTGAGATGTGGCTGAGGTCGTAGCAGACGATGGAGAAGTTGGCCTTGTTAGGCTTGAGCCCTTTTAGTTTGCATAGCTTCTCATAGGCATCGCGGTGCGTCAGGTCGCAGCCCAGCGTATAGACCGTATCAGTAGGGTAGATGATGATGCCACCGCGCTGTAGGCACTGTACTACCTGGTTGATCAGGCGGTCGTCTATATTGTCCGGGCGGATGCGCAGTAGCATTTCTTATAGTTTTTGCAGGATATCTAGTAGTGTTTCGTTGAGTGTTTTCAGGGCCCTGGCAGTGTCTACGTCACCGGTGGCCAGGTTGCGCTCTACACAGCATAGCTGGTAGAAAGGCTGGCGCTCGTACATACAGGCATATACAAAACTGAGGCCATCACGCGTCTCTATGTCTGCTTTATATTTTTCGCGGCGAGCATCCACATGGGTAGCCTCGCCGTAGGTGGCTGTGGTGAGTGAAACGACCTTCTTGAACGGCAGCATCACATTCATGTAGCTGTTATTCATATTGATAAATGCCTCGTGATAGTGCGGGAAGCTCTCCGTGTGAAGTAGCCCCGACTCATAGAGATCAGCAGGTATTCCCGCTGTGTATGACCATTCGCCCGGTTTATCTTTGATCACATTCACTATGGTACCGGGTGCCAGGTCAGGCTTGTAGGCATGGCACAGCGCGGTACTCAGTACCAAGTGGTAGCGCTGACGGGTGAGGGCTTTGGTCAGTTTGTACCCCGACTGAAAGGCTCCGTATCCTGTCTCGCACACGTCTATCTCATGCTGCAGATAGCGCGTCTGAAAGAGATAGGTGGTTGACTGCGGATCAGGCGGCGGTGAAAGCTGCTGGCCTGACTGCTGTGCTATGGCATCCAGCAGGGGCTGATGATCACCGAGGCGGTGTACGCAGAGGAGCAGTTTCATGGCGGCAAATGTAGGGGAAATCACGGCTCTTGCAAGACGAGAAGGGCTAGCACAATTTGAAACCTCTTTCCTATATTAGCTGCATGCGTAAGATCCTCATCGCTCTGCTGGTCATCGCCATCGCGGCTGGTGCTGCCGGCTGGTGGCTTTTCCTGAAAAATAATATAACGGCATCTGAGTCACAACCCTATGTAAATATACCCACCGGGTCAAAAGTAGCTGATGTCCTCTCTCTGCTAAAAGAGAAGCACGTACTGCAAAGTATGGAGAGCTTTCAATACGCTGCGCGGATCAAGGGGTATAGCACAGTGAAGCCGGGGCATTATGTCTTCACCCGGCATATGACCAACCGCGAGATACTCAATATGCTGCAGAGTGGCAGGCAGACACCGGTGAAGCTCGTGATCTATAACATCAGAACAAAAGAAGAATTTGCCGGACTGGTGGGGAGGACACTGGAAATAGACTCGGTAGCTTTTCTGGCTAAACTAAATGATCCTGATTTTTGCAAAAACTACGGGCTGGATACCAATACCATACTGACCCATTTCATCACTGACAATTATGAATTCAAATGGAATACGCACATAGACGGATTTATGGATCGGATGGATGTGTATTATGACAAGTTCTGGCTGGGTGCCAGAATGGCCAAGGCTGCTACGATGGGATACAAACCCTCAGAGGTGATCACGCTCGCCTCTATCGTAGAGAAGGAGTGCATCTTTGACAAGGAGCTGCCGACTGTGGCCTCCGTATACCTGAACCGCCTGCGCATCAATATGCCGCTACAGGCTGATCCCACACTGGTCTTTGCGCTGCGTGACTTTGATGCCCGCCGTGTGACCAACAGGCACAAGGAGTACGACTCGCCCTACAATACCTATATGCACGCCGGTCTGCCTCCCGGCCCCATCTGTATGCCGAAAAAGAAATCCATAGACGCGGTATTGGATCATGAGGATACGGAGTTTCTATATTTCTGCGCCAATCCT
>JAFDYP010000359.1 GCA_018267355.1 Bacteroidota bacterium | reverse complement strand
CTGCTCCGCTACTGATACTGTGCGTGTCACGCTGTATCCCACACCGGTCAGCACCTTTACGCTCAATCCTACTAGTACCTGTGTGAATGTCAATGTGACTGCTACCTATGCAGGTACTGATAGCGGTACAGCTACTTACAGCTGGAACTTTAACGGCGGCACGGTGGCCAGTGGCAGCGGGGCGGGTCCATACTCCGTCAGCTGGGCATCGCAGGGATCTTATAATGTCAATCTGACCGTGACGGACCACGGATGCCTGTCTAATAGCACCAATACAGTGACTGTCGGCAGCAGTCTCACTCCGGCCTTTACGATCAGTCCATCTACCGCCTGCGCAGGTCAGGCAGTGGCTGTCACACTCAGCGGTACACCGTCGGGTACTGCTACGTATACCTGGAACTTTAACGGAGGTACTGTGATCAGTGGCAGCGGCGCAGGACCATATTCTGTGAGTTGGAATGCGAATGGTACGCAGACAGTAGACCTCACAGTGACCGATAATGGCTGCACAGGCAATGCCTCTCAATCCATCACGATAGCTAATACTGCCAGTGCTGACGCTGGCAGTGATATCCAGCTATGCCCCGGCGCTACAGGCAATCTGGGTGCCGCCCCTACCGCCGGCTATACCTACAGCTGGTCACCTACGTGGGGCCTGAGCAGCGCTACTGTAGCAAACCCTACCATCACGATACCAAGCAATCCTACCGGCGCTACGATAGATACACTTTACATACTGACTGCTACTACCGGCTCCTGTGTAGCTTATGATACCGTGCGGGTCACTATCTATCCGGATATAGATAATTCTTTTGTGGTCAGCTCTCATAGTGGCTGCGCCAATGATGTGATCACAGTGACATATGCAGGTACAGTGAGTCCTACCGCCACCTATACCTGGAGTTTCTCAGGGGCTACAGTGCTCAGCGGATCAGGAGCTGGTCCATACCAGCTCAGTTGGCCTGCGCAGGGCAGCTACAATGTATCGCTCGATGTGACTGATAACGGATGTACCGGTACAGCGAGCTCTACCACTATCACGATCGGCACACGGCCTACGGCTATTGCCGGCACCGACACCACAGTCTGCTCCGGCACTACTGTACAACTGGGCGCAGCGCCTGTGGCAGGGGTATCATACGCCTGGAGCCCTGCAGCAAATCTCACTAATGCTACAATAGCCGACCCTGTTTTCTCACAGACCAATACCAGCGGCGCGGCGGTGGTGAATAACTATATGCTGATCGCCACCGGGGGCTGTGCAGATACTGCCTATGTCAATGTGACTGTCACACCGGTAGCGTCTATGTCTATCGTCGCCTCCGGACCTACTTCATTCTGCCAGGGCGATAGTGTAGTGCTAAGTGACAACCTTGCACCGCAGTCAAACTATCTCTGGTCCAGCGGTGACACCACTGCTACCGTCACAGTCAGGACATCAGGTACCTACACCCTCACTGCCCATGATGCCGCAGGCTGCGCCTATATCAGCAATCCTGCCGTCACGGTCACTGCTAATGCAAACCCTGCTCCTGCATTGGCAGCCAACGGCGAAATAGACCAATCTTGTCCCGGCCTGAGTGATGGCAGCCTCACGGTGACCACCTCTACCGGTACTGCTCCATACACCTATACATGGAATACGACCCCGGCACAAAGCGGACCGACAGCCTCGGGCCTTGCCCCGGGTATCTACACCGTATCAGTATCTGATGCCAATAGCTGCACAGGCTCGATCTCCTACACGGTGCAGGCTGCACCTGCTCTGGCGCTGGATATAGATAGCGTTCAAAACCTCACCTGCAACAATCAATCAGATGGCAGCCTCCATGCAGCCGTGCTGGGAGGTACTGCTCCTGTGTCCTATCTATGGTCTACAGGTGCAGCCACTGCTGGTATCTATCATCTCGCAGCCGGCAGCTATACAGTGACCGCTACAGATGCGCATGGCTGCACAGTAGACTCTACTGTGGCGATCACGCAGCCTCAGCCTATCACATTTACTACAGTCAGCCCGCTGCGCATCAGCTATGGAGGATCTGAGTCTATACAGATCGACATCAGCCCATCGGCAAACTACCTCTACGCCTGGACCCCTTCTACAGGGCTTAGCTGTGACATTTGCCCGGAGCCCGTAGCCTCTCCACTGCTGACTACCCGGTATATCCTGACCGTCACCGATCCGGTAGGAGGCTGCACAGGCAGTGATACTATCACGCTCTACGTAGATGCGGCCAAGCATTTCTTTATACCAAATGCCTTTACGCCAAACAATGATGGCATCAATGATGTTTTCTATGTGTATCCTGCAGGCCCGGTCAAGGTATTTGAGATCAATGTCTTTGACCGCTGGGGTGAGCATGTATATTTTTCTAACGATGTAGGTGCCGGCTGGGATGGCACTTATCACGGTGTATATGTCACCCCGGGAGACTACGTCTATACCGTCACCATTACATTCGCTGATGGGCAGACCATGGCCAGCAAAGGCAGCGTGACTGTGATACGCTAGGGGCAGTCTGCAGGAAAGCATTACCTTTGCTGCGTAAATAAACAGGACATGAAATTTCTGGAGATACTGGAGCGGGCGTGGATGGTAGCTGCGATAGCTGCGCTGGCGCTGGGGGTATTCAATCTTATCAGCTACCAGAGATTTGACCGGCTGGTGTATTTCCCTATCGTCTGTGCCGGCTTTTGTGTCCTGATCTACATGAATATACGCGGCCAGCGCCGTTTTCGTGAAAAAATGCTTCAGGACGAAGCACAGCGCAAGGCTGGTATGCCTAAAGGCGAATAGCATTATATTTACACGCCCAGATGGAAGTTTTCTTACTCTTACTTAGCCTTTTACTGATCGCCTTTTTCTCCGGCATAGAGATATCCTTTGTCTCTGCCAATAAGCTCCGTATAGAGCTGCTCAAAGAGAAGTCAGGCAGTGCAAGGATCATAGCTGGCTTCAATCAGGACCCCTCACGCTTTATCAGCACGATGCTGATAGGGCTCAATATCGTACTCGTACTCTTTGGCAGTATGATGTCCAAGATACTGACGCCGGAGCGGCTGCCATTCCTGCCGCATGGCGAGGTACCACTGCTCATGATACATACGCTGGTCACTACGGTGCTGGTACTCATACTCGGAGAGCTGCTGCCTAAACTCCTCTTCCGGATCAATGCTGACAGGATGCTGCTGATCTTTGCCTATCCGGTGCGCGGCATCTATGTGCTGCTCATGCCGCTGACCAATGTCTTTCATACTATATCGAGCAAGGTGATCAAGGCTGCCTCCGGCAAGGACTACCATGAGGGCAAACAGGACTTTACCGAAGACGACCTGGAGTACCTGATCAAAGAATCTGCCGCCAGCGAGGAGAAAGATGAAGATGAAACTGACAACCTCAACTCAGAGATATTTGAGCGTGCGCTCAATCTGAAGGAGGTAAAGGCCAAAAGCTGTATGGTGCCGCGTCCTGAGATATCGGCTATAGAGGCTGACGAGCCGATAGAGGAGCTGCGCAAGAAGTTTCAGGAGACCAAGCACTCCCGCCTGATAGTATATGATGACTCCATAGATAAAGTGATAGGCTACGTACATCATTTTGACCTGCTGAAAAACCCTGTATCGATCCGCCAGTTCATACGGCCTATAGAGGTAGTGCCCGTATCTATGAATGCCCAGGACCTGATGGTGCAGCTGGTCAAGGAGCGCAAAAGTATAGCCTGGGTGGTAGATGAGTACGGTGGCACTGCCGGCATCATCACACTGGAAGACCTGATGGAAGAGATCTTTGGTGAGATAGAAGATGAACATGATGTAGAAGAGCTGACGGAGAAAAAGATCAGCAATAAGGAGTACATATTCTCCGGCAGGCTGGAGGTAGACTATCTCAATACAGAGTACGATCTCGATATCCCTGAGGGGGAGTATGAGACGCTATCCGGCTATATCGTAGCACATCATGAGGATATACCGGAGCAGGGTGAAACGATCAATCTCGATCACTTTGAGATCAAGATCATCAAGGCTACCGACAAGCGCATCATGCTCGTACAGCTACGCATCGTAGAGAAGAAAGAAGAATGATCAGGCCTACAGGCTGCCGGTCCTGCCACCGTCTACAGGGACATTTATCCCACTGATATAGGCTGCGGCCGGAGTAGCCAGGAATGCCACCGCCGCTGCTACCTCTTCAGGCTTTGCAAATCTGCCCAGCGGTATCTCCGCCAGCATTTCTTTTTCTACCACATCTGCAGCTATCTTTTGCTTCTCGCTCTTAGTAGCTACGATTTCTTTTAATCTTTCTGTCTGTGTAGCGCCCGGTAGTACATTGTTTACAGTGATGCCATACTCACCCAGTTCATTGGCCATGGTCTTGGACCAGCTGGCTACGGCACCACGTATGGTATTGCTTACTCCGAGGCCTTTGAGTGGGATCTTCACAGAGGTAGAGATGATATTGATGATACGCCCGTAGCCATCCTTTTTCATGCCTTCCATCATCAGCGTGGTGAGGAGGTGTTTACAGATCCGGTGATTATTGAATGCCGAGAGGAATTCTTCTTCCGTAGCATTGGTGATCTTGCCGGATGGCGGGCCGCCGGTGTTATTGACGAGTATGTGATAGGTCTTATTGGTCTTGAGCATATGTCGCTCCACCGCAGCACGTAGTTTCTCAGGGTTAGAATAGTCTGCCACCAGGTAGTCGTGCCGCTGCTCGGCACCCGCGCTGAAGCTGAGGTCTATCAGTCCCTGCATCAGGGCGGTTTCGGTGCGGGCTACCAGCGTCACATTGGCACCGAGCCTGGCCAGCTCTGTAGCTACTGCCTTGCCTATGCCTTTGCTGCTGCCGGATACAAATGCATTTTTGCCTGAGAGATCGAGATTCATGGGATATAGATTTGAAAACTACCGTGGTAAAGTAAATAAAAAATCAGATGGCGGTCCGCCGGATAGCAGATAGGTGCAAAAGTCATTCTTTTCTTCTGGCAGGATGTGTATTTTCACTTTACAAAAGCACACAGCCATGATCACACCTGCTTTCAACTTTAAGAAATGGATAGATGAACACCGCCACCTTCTGAAACCGCCGGTGATGAATCAGGTAGTGTACAAAGACAGCAAGGACTTCATCGTGATGGTGGTAGGCGGGCCCAACAAGCGCAAGGACTTTCACGTCAATGGTACGGAAGAGTTCTTCTACCAGCTCGAGGGCAATATAGTAGTGAAGACAGTGCAGGATGGCAAGATCGTAGATGTGCCGATAGGCGAGGGGGAGATATTTCTGCTGCCTGCCGGCACGCCGCACTCACCGCGCAGAACAGAGGGTAGCGTAGGACTGGTGATGGAGGTGCCGCGCCCGGAGAGCGTAGAAGATGGCTTTCAGTGGTACTGCGAGAACTGCGGAAACCTGCTCTACGAGGCCAAAGTACCCGTCAAAGACATCGTGAAAGACCTGCCTGTGGTCATGGATAAATTTTACGCGGATAAGGAACTCTGCACTTGCAAGAAGTGTGGTAGCGTGATGGAGAAGCCGTAGCCCCTCTAAATCTTCCCAAAGAGGAGACTTGAACGTGAATCAATTCAAAGCAAATGTTGCCTCAAGTTTGAAGAGCGGGATATTTACCTCAAATATCTCCTGGGTTGCTTTATTCTGAAAGAAGTAAGAGCCCTCCATCGTGCCAAATGGTGTGATGAGGTTGCAGCCCGATACGTACTCGTGCATATCTCCTTTGTAGAGCACAGGCTGGCGGCCTACTACTCCTTCACCCTCTACTATCTCTACACCGCCTATACCGTTGGTGATGATCCACCGTCTGGAGAG
>JAFDYP010000358.1 GCA_018267355.1 Bacteroidota bacterium | reverse complement strand
CGGTGGGTGATAATAAGATCAACTTCAAGGCGCCCTTCAAGCGTATCACCATCTATGATGCGATCAAGGAGTATACCGGCCACGATGTGAGTGCCATGACCGAGGAGCAGATCTATGACGTCTGCAAGTCACTGCACCTGGAGGTAGACAAAACGATGGGCAAAGGCAAGCTGATAGACGAGCTCTTCAGCGCCAAGTGTGAGAAGAACTTCATACAGCCGACTTTTATCACTGACTATCCGGTAGAGATGAGCCCGCTGACCAAGAAGCACCGCAGCAAGGAGGGCCTCGTAGAGCGCTTTGAACTGATGGTGAACGGGCAGGAGATAGGCAATGCCTACAGCGAGCTGAATGACCCGCTGGACCAGCGTGCCCGCTTTGAGGAGCAGGTGCGGCTGATGGAGCGTGGTGATGATGAGGCGATGTTCATAGACTATGACTTTCTCCGCGCGCTGGAGTATGGCATGCCACCTACTGCCGGTATCGGTATCGGCATAGACCGCCTCTGCATGCTCATGACCAATCAGCCTACGATACAGGAGGTACTGTTCTTCCCTCAGATGAGGCCGGAGAATCTGACGAGCTGATACGTTGTTCGTAAGCCTCTGGGGCAAGCAAAACGATACCAGAGGACTAAAATAAACTGGAAATGAAAACACCAACCTGGGCTTACATAGTGGGAATATTAATGATGCTGTTAGGCGGGTGCAGTACTATAAAAAACTGCCAACTGATCCTGACACCGGTCCTACTGGAAAATCAAAAGGCGATGATGAAGGGTTTGGTACCTATGGTATCAGTAAGAGTTGATACTACCACACAAACCCTCGGTGATTCCAGCATCACCGTCATAGAAAAAACTCGATCTCCTTTGGGCAATAAGGAGATGATCCAGAATATGGAAAAGATGTTTTATATGTCGGACTTTCAGAAAACGTGGATCGTAAGGCTGGGCTATATCGGTTTTATTCCCTCACTGATTTATATTGTGGGCGGCTTGTTCTTACTGATCAAGCGTCGGTTTTCTATAAAATTAGCCTGCTCTGCCTTAATTCTTAGTGCCCTCTTTAGCGTTATACGCACAGTCGTACTTTTAAAAGACGCATCAATAGGTTTTATAGCAATGAGCTCCAGCTTCGGGATGATCTTCGGTGTCATAATGGATGTTATTTTGCTGATAATTATCCTTGCTTCCGACAGATCTTACTATCTACCAAGGCAGGAGGTAGCAAACTCTAGTCAGTACGGGGATTAATATCTGCCTCTGCGTAAGCATTTCATTTTCTCCTTATAAGAGTGAAGTGGTGCTCTTCTAGCCTAATATGAGACCGGAGAATCTGACGTCGTAATATTGTAACAGGCGAATCAAACCCTGATCATAAAACGAGCTACGATCAATAGGGCTGGCATTATGTATAGCATCGCTAGGAGTAGCTTACCTTGTCTTCGTAGCGCCGCTGATCATGGCCTACATCATCTATAGGGAATATCGACACAGAGTGCTCTCCACTTATCACAAATGGATTGCTCTCAGCAGTGGGATTTACCTTATCTGACCATTGCCAGAAAAGGCTTGTCAAAACAACCAGGAGTAGTCCTCCGTAAGTCGCGAATAATAGGAATAGCTCTAATACTAATCCACCTGGCAGATCAGCTTGTGTCATTCTCTTCGCAAGAAAAAGAAACACAACCAAGCCGATGACCGGAATCAGAATATGTATAATCAAAAACGTAATCATGTATCAAAGTCAGATATCATAAATATACATACTCAGTAAAACAAAAGTCCCAGCTTGTTGTAGCCAGGCTTTCATCGGATCACGTCAAGCTCTCTGGCCCGCTAAACAATGTCAGATTAAATACGCCCTTTCCAGTAGAAAGGCTTCCTGTTTTGATGTTGAATAGCTACGACTATTATTTCGTTGCTTTCCTGATCAAAACGATAAATGAATCGAGTAAGGAAATATCTTGAAATTCAGTTTTCTCAGATCAGCATAATGCAGTGCCCATCCGAGCGGCATGATCTCTATGAAAGAAAGCGTTTGCTCATAATCTTTGAGAAATCTGTCTGCGAGGTCATCTGATATCTGAGCGTAATACACTGCGCCATCTTCCAGTTCCTGCCTGGCTGCGGGCTGGATCTGGGTCATTTAAACAGTTTCTTTCTGATCTCTGCTACTGCCGACTCTGATGAGACCAAATCTGCTTTACCATTGTCCAATTCATCGATCCTGCGTTGCAACTCCTTATTCCACGCCTGAGTGTAATCGGCCTCCATGTTATCCTGAGCAGACTTTAAAAATATACTGATCAGCTCCCTCTCCTCAGTGGAAAGGGACAGTATCTCTTCTTGTATTTTTTCCAACTTGCTCATCCAAAAGCGTTCTATAAAGTTAAGGCATTCAGAGCATTTAAAAAACATGCCTCTTGAGCACTCCTCACGAGGCAAGAAACTGACGAGCTAAAAGTTATTGGCTGATCTTGATGATCCGAGCAGACTGCCTGACATTGTTACCTTGCGAGAGGCTTATAACATATTGTCCGTCTTGATAGGATGTCAGATCCACCCGGTAGCTGTTTGTTACCTTTTGATGCCAGAGTAGCTGACCGGTCATGGTATACAGGCTGACCTCTGTGGGTGCCGACACAGATACACGCGTCCATCCCTCCGTAATTATAATAGGAGCAATCGTCGTGGCAGTATCTCGCCCTAATACTTTGATAGCCGTCCGGTTTATGACCTCCTCGCAATCCTGATTTCCGCTTTCACCATTATAGGTGCTTTTGTATAAACCTATTGTCGTATCCTCATAGCACCTCAGCGGAGAGGCAAAGATGCTGTTATCATAACCCGGGAATATACTAATAGTGTGACCTATACCCTCAATGACCGCGCCGGAAAAATCAATAGCCATACTACCGGCATCATATTGGAAAACCCGGCGCTGATGGCCATTGATCCAGATAGTATCTATAGATCGGATATGCGCCATAAGACCTGTACAATTGACCTCAAAACTATCTCCTACCGCGCCAAACATGTACAAGGGACACCAGGAGGAGCCATGCCAGTTATAGACGTAAGCGCTATCTGGATACATAAAATATAAGGTCTCATTAGAATCAGCGGGACTGGTGCGCTCTGTCTCTTTGATGACGCGACAGCTTTGCGCTCCTATCACAGTGTCAGAGACAGACTCAAATGTAGTGTAAGTAGTGTAGTAAGGGTTGGCGGTGTTTTGATTATAGGTCCATTTAGCACCTATGGGCGCCCATACCTGGCCCAAGGCCCAAAAAGGTAACAACAAAAAGAGAGTAAATAATTTCCAGTTCATGCTTAAAGATAACTATCCCTATAAATAAATTGTCATAGCTATGTCACTAAAACAAATCAGGGCTGCCAGTCCCGGCAACCCTGATCGAGTAGATATTTTCTTTGGTATTATTGTGCAGTGAAAGTGCTCAGCTCATCGCGGCTGGCATCAAAATCAAACACATCATTTATCTTGAAATAATTGTTCTTGTCATAACAGTACTTGTAGGCAAATTTAGCAAAGTCAAGCTTTGAAGCCTCAAAGGTAAAGAGCCTGCAGATGGTCCTGATCTGGTCAGCATACATACAGTTATTAGTGATAATGGACTTTGCAGATTTGAGTTTGGTTTCTTCAAATGTTGCCTTCTCTATAGATGCCTTAGCCGAAGCGTAGTCTCCCGCTGTCATAGCATAGCTGCATGGGCCCGCGGCAGCAGGTGGCGGTGGCGGTGGAGTAGAGGAGGTAGTAGTAGTGGTAGTATAGGTGGTAGTGGTGGTCTGCTGACTATGAAAGTTTGGATCATTCACATTCATATTGACGCCCACGCCGCCCATATTCACTCCTACATTGGCACCAGTGCCACCTGTAGTAGTGGTAGTGGTCTCTGTGACCGTCGTTTGGACCACCGGTACGGTAGTACCGTAGTTGTACACTACCACATCCGGTGGTATGACTGGTGTAGCGGTGATCACTACCGGTGTAGCAGAGAAATAACGCAGTACCTGCTTGCCATTCTTATCAGATTTGATCTTGTAAGTCACGTCCATAGATTGTGTCTGATTGCCGGGATCGGTCACCGGCAGGTAGTTTTTGCTGACCTCGCCGAGTGCCTTGTCGTCAAAGAGCACCTTGCAGTTGTAATATGGCTGCGTCAGGTTCTGGAGACGGATATTGGTCTCCGGCTTGTCATTCATCCGGGTGCCATTCAGGATGAGGTAAAATTTGTGGCCTTCTTCGGAGAAAATGGTGAGCGTAGAGTTGATCATCTGCGCCATAGTAGCGGTATAGATCAGCACACAGCTCATGAGCAGCGTAAGCTTTTTCATTTGTGGGTGTTTTAAGTAATTGAATTGGTTATATCCCGAGGGATGTAACAATCGTACCAAATATAAAAACTATATGGAGCTTTTACTTTTTTTGGCTTACACCTACTTTTTACCTATGTAAGACTTAAGCGCATTGACATAATCTTCAAAGGCCTTGATGCCGGCCTTGGTAATGCGGCAAGTGGTCTGAGGATAGTTTCCTTTGAAAGATTTCTCGATGGTGATGTAGCCACCCTCGGCCAGCTTATTGAGCTGCACACTGAGATTGCCAGCCGTAGCGCCCGTCTTTTCTTTGAGAAAGGAAAAGTCGGCCTCCTGCACACTGATGAGCAGTGACATCACAGCGAGCCGTAGCTCTGAGTGCAGCAGGGGGTCCAGCGGTTTAAACATCAGCCTGAGACTTGGATAGCCGGCGCAAGATAATACCGGGTATGATATATCCAAGGAATACACCGAGCGCCTCCAGCAGTAGCTGATCCACAGGCTGTACCCACAGACAGGCGAGGGTGAGGATGAAGAAGACGACACCACCAGCCATCATAGGGCGGAACCGGAGCATGAGGCCGGAGGCAAAGGTGACCATGCCGGTGATCATCAGGATATAGGGTACGGGTGATACCTGTATACTGCCGCTATAAAAAAGTACGAGAAAGAGCGCCACGCCATAGGACCACCACAGGTATTTGATATTGGTATCGACCACAGTACGTATACCTGCGCTCCGCCTGAAGCTGCGCTCGTAGATAATGCCTGCAGGCACCCCTACTACCGGCATGAAGAGCCACGGTAGCCCGGACCAGTTGCCGTAGCCGGCCTGAAAGAAGAAGTAGTTTAAAAGAGAGCAGATGATGACCAAGACGCCCCAGAGAATCAGGTGGAAACCGTCATCCGCCACTTTGTGGCGGGCTGTATTGATCATAGACTGTATGAGCTCCAGGCTCTCCTCGTGCGTCATTTGTTTTTCTTGTGCCATGATAATTTGGTTTTAGTTTGAATGGTAATGCAAACGTAAACTAGTTTATTGTATAAACCAAATTCAGATTAAAAAATCTTTAGGGAGTGCCTAAAGATCTCTTAATATCTCTTTATGATCATGCCAAAATGCTGCGGGAGATCACGATACGCTGCACCTCAGAGGTGCCCTCGTATATCTGCGTGATCTTGGCATCGCGCATCAGGCGCTCTACATGGTATTCTTTCACATAGCCATAGCCACCGTGAATCTGTACAGCCTCTACGGTAGTTTTCATCGCTACTTCAGAGGCAAATACCTTGGCCATAGAGCTGGAGAGGTCGTAGTTCTCTCCGGCGTCTTTCTGTGCAGCAGCCTTGTAGACCAGGAGCCTTGCAGCTTCTATCTCTGTAGCCATATCTGCCAGCTTGAAGGCGATAGCCTGGTGGTTGATGATCTCTTTGCCAAAGGCAGAACGCTGCTTGGCGTAGGCTGCAGCCAGCTCATAAGCTCCTGCTGCGATACCGAGCGCCTGCGCAGCGATACCGATACGACCACCTGCCAGTGTCTTCATGGCAAACTTGAAACCGAAGCCGTCCTCACCGATGCGGTTTTCTTTAGGGACCTTCACATCATTGAAAAGGAGGGTATGTGTGTCAGATGAGCGGATACCGAGTTTATCTTCCTTCTTGCCTACTACGAATCCCGGCATGCCCTTCTCTACGATCAGCACATTGATACCACGGGAACCCTTAGACGGATCTGTGTGAGCTATGACAAGGTAAATGGAAGCGCAGCCACCGTTTGTGATCCAGTTCTTGGTACCATTCAGGATATAATGGTCGCCAATGTCCACCGCAGTAGTACGCTGGTGGGTAGCATCGCTACCAGCCTCCGGCTCTGACAGGCAGAAGGCACCTATCTTCTCGCCTTTAGCCAGTGGCTCAAGGTATTTCTTCTTTTGCTCCTCTGTACCAAATTTCTCCAGGCCCCAGCATACGAGGGAGTTATTCACTGACATGAGGACAGAAGAGGAGTTGTCTATCTTGGATATTTCCTCCAGCGCTATCACATAGCTGAGCGTATCGAGGCCGGCGCCGCCGTACTTGGGGTCTACCATCATACCGAGGAATCCCAGCTCGGCCATACCCTTGACCTGCTCTGCAGGCCATGTCTGCTCAGAGTCGCGCTCTATGACACCCGGTTTGCATACATTCTGTGCAAAGTCGCTGGCGGCCTTGCGTATCATCTTATGCTCTTCTGACAGAGAGAAATCCATATCACAAAAATTTAGTGTGGCGAATATAGCAAAAATAGGTAGCCCGCAGATGAGCAGCGGGCGGGCGTCCTATTTCGTCACGGTGACTCTTGTCACCTTATTCAGTCCCTTCTCATCGCTCACGCGTACGAGGTAAACGCCCGTAGCCAGTGCGTCTGTGCTGATAGCATTCACGCCCTTGCCGAGTGCTACTGACTTTACCAGCCTGCCCATGGCATCGTACATAGATGCAGATGCAAATTCGCCTGCCTGATAGATCTCTACGCTGAACCTATCGTGTGCCGGGTTAGGATAGACGGAAACGATCGCCTGCTCACTGATATTGTCGATGCCGTTGGTACAATCTATGAAGCGATAGCGGTCAAAAAACTGCTTGGCCTGTAGTATGGAATACTGTGCGCATGGCACGTGGTCCAGATCAGGATTGATATCCATAGTATCGCAGTCTGCACAGCCATTTTGCCTCATCTTGTTGATGGCCACACAGGAGTTCTGATACGGTACATAGGTATCACCCTTACAGAAGAAAATCCTGGTAGGTGCCTGTGGTGCCCAGTCAAAGTTGTCATTATCGCGCAGTGCTACGCGCATGGCAGAGTTCGGATCATTGACAAAAGTATCCAGCTCTGAAGTGGTAAATATCCTCTTAGGAATGCTCGGCATGGCATTATTCACTGTATTGGTGCCATAGTTGCCACTCAGCAGGATAGGCAGGATAGAGTCATAGGGATGTACAAAGGCCTGGGAGAAAGAATCGCACAGGTGATAGATAGGATTCCATGAAATAACGAGGTACGCCAGGTATGCCGG
>JAFDYP010000357.1 GCA_018267355.1 Bacteroidota bacterium | reverse complement strand
GATCAGCGGCGAGGCGCTGTGTATAGAGGGGAGCCGATCGGGTTGGCCCGTCTACCCACAGAAATGGGAAGATGACGACCATAAATCTCCTGTGTGCGGATCGGCAGAAGTGCATGGACTCGATGATAGGTACCAGATGCGCGCGGTACAGGCTATCTGACCGGTAGGCCTGCTCCAGAAAGGCATAATAAGTATCCATCCATGAGGCATCATGGGCTATCACCCTATTCCAGTAGATATAGTCCAGCAGAAATGAGCGCCCCCTCAGGTACTGCTGCCCCCAGTGGGCGATGGGCCGGGATGATACCTGCTGCTCATATAGGTCCGGCCCCTCATCATTGATATCTATATCATTTCCAAAGTATTGCCATACTACTGCATCGGCAGTATCGTGTGTACTATGGGCGTAGGCCAGGAGGTTTTCCCGCTCCTTGTAGGTATCTGCACCGCCATCTCCCAGATTGATACAGTCATACTGGTCATGGAGCGCATGCTCCACTACGGCCGGGATCGTCTGGCTGGTCTGCTCCAGCCCAAAGCCGAAAGTGAACGAATCTCCGATAAACCAGATTGCCTTCTTGTGTTTTCGCCGTGGAGGCTCCCTCAGGCTGGCAGATGCAGGCTCCCCATGGGAGTCTGTATAATCAAAAGGGGTGCGTGTAGGAACGTATGTCTTATCCCACAGCTTATAGCACCACTGCTCTCCTATCACCCGGGAGCGTGCATAGTGCAGCAGGGCGCACTCTGTACCTAGCAGGCATATAGCTATGACTGATGTAGACAGCAATATATTTTTGATGACCTCAGGTATAGCCGACCGGATGACCAGCTGGTAGAGAGCATGGACTATAGAGAGCATAGTGCCTATCAAAATGATAGTGGCCAGCCACTGCGCCGCGATAAACAGAGATGGTGCTATATACCTGCCGGGAGCCATCATGTAGTGTATGATACAGGCATAAAGCAGGCATCCCGCTACGGGCGTCAGGCCTATGAGTACCTTGCGCCTCATACAGATGGATGAGCTGGTGTAGTAGTCGCCATATATCAGCCCGTCAGTGGTTGGGATTCTTTGAGTGGGGCGCTGCCGTGCTTGGACAGGCGCAGTTTGGTAAAAGTCTGCGCGAGTACTGACTCGGCCCGAGATTCATACTGCCGTGTCACCAGGTTGCGTACCAGTTTATAAAAGCGGGTCGGCCGGAAGAGGAAATTGCTGCCATAGAAAAAGACGAACATCAGGATCGAGTATATTTTGACCGCTGTAGGGCTCATTTTATCATTGTAGGTATCTCCGGGCCATAGGTCATGAGAGCTCACGATGGCCATCATATATTTGCCGTCATACAGATCTACACGGCCCTCCTGTGCCAGCCTGTCATAGAGCGCAGAGCCGGGGTAGGGAGAAAACACACCCGGGTACATATCATGGGCACCATACCAGCTGCTCTGCACTAGAAACCATAGGGTCTTCCACACATCCAGATGTGTCTCATCGGGAAAGCCGACAATGATATTGAGTTTAATATTCATGCCCACGCGGTAGGAGTGGCGTATGGACTCCAGCATATCGGGCAGTTTCACACGTTTTTTGATCGCCTTGAGTACACGTGGCGAGCCCGACTCCGGAGCATAGGTGATATTTTTGCAGCCCGACTGATACAGTTTTTGCGCCACCTCATGGTCTATGGCTTCTGCGCGCGTACCTGCCGGGATCTGGTAGGTGATCTGCATATCGCGCCGCATGATCTCATCACAGAGTTTGACGATCCAGTCTTTGTAAATAATAGCTGTGAGATCAAAGAAGTCAAAGCTGACCACGTTGTATTTTTTGTAGTAATACTCCATCTCGTCTACAAAGTCCTTTACATCTCTGAGGCTATACTTTTTGCCCCACATCTGAGGGCTGGAGCAAAAGGTACAGTCATATGGGCAGCCCCGAGATGCCATGACCGGTAGCGAATTGCCCCGGTAGACGCCGTAGCTTACCTTGTATTGAAAGTACTTTTCAAGAGGGAAAAGATCCCATGCCGGCCAGGGTATGTCATTGACCTGCTGTACGCGCTTGATGCGGCGCTCATTGTTGTTGACCACAGGCTGCTGCTCCTTGCGGTAGGCCAGGCGCAGGATGCCGTCTACCGGTTCATTTTGGGCCAGGGAGGAGACCAGCTCCGATATGGTAGACTCGCCCTCGCCCAGTACGATATAGTCCAGCTCAGGTGCTGTATCCAGGCAGAAGTCCGGGGCGGCAGTGACATGCTCCCCGCCAGCTATAAATACGGCATGAGGAAAGCGCTGCCGTGCAGCGATCAGCAGCTCCTGATCGTAGTACCAGTTATTGGTATACATAAAGCTGAAGCAGATGACATCTGTATGGGGATCTATGCGACTGATGGTCCGCTCTATATTCAACCCGAAAACGTAGGTGTCAAAGCCAAGCTTGTCTGTCTGAAACTTCTCTACGTCATGAAAGCCCTCTACGGCGGCATCTATAGCCTGCACCTCGTGGCCATCTGCCCTGAGCATAGCAGCTATATAGGCAGGCCCGAGAGGCGCACTCGGCATATGCGAAAACGCCACCTCCCTGTGTATGACCGCCGGTCTGATGATACAGATCTTCATGCTCCTGTTTGGGTTATGCGTTTATTTGCGTATTAGTGCTGCAAAGGTTTTGAAATAAGTGGTCTGCCTGCTCTCCTGGTCTTCACGGAGGGTCGTATCCCTCAGAAAAGCCTCCACATCACGCAGGCGTGTATAGGATACCTGAGGATCCCAGTGGTGCAGCAGGTGCCTGTTGAACCCCGCAGCACCCAGAGTAGACGCGACCGGACCCTCTCCAAACATGCGGTGTACCACACCATGGTCTACACGGCTATAATCTACTGATGCTAAAGCCTGCTCACTCCTATGCTCCAGTATCTGGCGAAAGGTAGCAAAAAGCGGGAAGGCAGCACCCATACCCACTATCCAGACCAGCGCGGCCTGCCAGTACCCTACAGCTAAAAGCGAGCTTACTAATGCCAGGTGCAGTATGGCAGCTATAGCGAAAATGGTATTATTCTGACGGATAATGCGCAAGCCAGGTTGTGAGCCAGCGTTCTTTTTGATGTTTTCATTGCGGTGCAGGATCACGCGGAGTACACGGATGCCAGTGAGCGACTCTATGATATAGCGCCAGCTGATGGCATCAAAATAGGACCGCTCCGTGTCAGTAGCGGTGCCCAGCAGGCGGTGATGGGCAAAGTGTACCGTACGGTAAAACTCTACATCCATGCCTACGAGAAGGCCGAGGAAAATATTGGATAAGATGTCATTTTGACGGCGGGCCGGAGCCAGATGGTAGTGGGAGGCCTCATGTATAAATAGATGTAGCGCTGATACGATGTAGCCGATACACAGACCTCCGATGGCGATAGTGACCGCAAACCAAGGGTTGAAAAACATCTGCATGTATACCGCGCCGGCTAGCACCGCCAGCAGCGCCAGATAGCCAATGGCGATGTCACTCCAGACCACGGCGTAGCGTGGCGAGAGCGTATCTCTGAAGTCAAGGTATTTTACCCCCTTGCTATTGACAATAGTAGCTTTATCTATGGTTTCGAAAGTATCCATTCCCCCCTCCTTATAGCTGCTGATATGGCATGCCGATAAATATAAGCATTTTGAGCAAGCACAAGGGTGTAGCTCAGGGCTGAGCAGCAGTACGGATGACCCTGATCTTGAAGTGATGCTGCAGGTAAAAATCCCGGCCATGACGGGTGCAGTATTCCAGCGTATAGGCTGGATGTGACTCAAAGTGTAGCTTCTCAAACAAGATACTATCGCCCTCGTGCAGCTGCAGCGGCGCATAGGAGCGCAGCGCACTGTCAGGTACATCTCTCAGGAAGGCAAAATTGCTAAGTGTATAGCGACCAGCAGGGAGGATATCCGGGCCGGTAGAATCTATACAAAACATCCGGCGCATGCTGTAGCGCATAGGGCTGGACATCTCATCCCGGTAGTCAAATTTCACTTTTTGATCTTTCTCAAAAAGATGCTGGCTATAGATCACAGTGCGCGGGTAGCCTATCTGGCGAAAATCTGCAATGACAAAACCATAGTGTATGAAAGCTGCCAAGCAAATACCAGCCAGCATCCGGCCCGTATGCCTGATCTGTATAGCCTGCAGTGCGCGCATCACACCTATAATGATAAATGGATAGTAGATAAATAAAACCCGCCCGCTGAAGAGCATCTTGTGAAAGAAGACTACGTAGCAGCCAAAGGATAAATAGCCTATGATGCCAAGGGCCAATACCAGCCGCACAGGCTGTCCTGCCGGTCGCAGGAAAAGCAAGAAAGCCCCGGCAAAGAATAGCAGCAGCAACAGCAAGCCCCACCAGTGCTCCACCAGGTGAAAGTAAAGGAAGAGATAAATGAGGCCCTCATCAAAACTGCCACCGGTGATCACTGTGCCTGAGTAGTAGTGCAGGAAATCAAAATAGGATACGCCACACAGCCCGGTGCCCCACTCGTAGCTCAGCATCACGATGATGAAGGGCAGTACAAACACTGCCAGCTTCCCGATCATGCGCGCTGGAGCATCTCTACCGGACAGGACGATATACCCGGCATTGATAAAAATGAACATGAAAGAACCATAATAATTAGTAAGGCCGATGGCAGAGAGCAGGCCAGCCAGCAGGACAGTGCGAAGGGTCACTGACTGACCCAGTAGCAGATATAGCGAGAGCAGCTGGAAAAGGAAGGCATGATCATAGGGCAGGATGTGACGGATGTGGAGGTTATAGTTAAAGAGCGTGCCGAGCAGTATGGTACCTGTGAGTGCCAGGCCAAAAGAAAACCTGAGACGCAGTAGCATACGGAAGAAGATGAACAGGATGAACAGCGACACGGCGATATTGTACAAGCCGATGATGTAAAGCACATCTGCGTGCAGCATGGACTTGTGCGTCATAGCTGCGATGCTAGTCGTGCTCAGGTACTCCAGCAGACGGATAGCTATCTCAGGCGGCTGCCCCTGCATGTGTATCATGCACTCTACCCATGTGGACCAGTGGGAGAGAGAGGCTGCATGGGTGTGTATCCAGAGATAGAGCAGCTCATCCGGGTCCTCCAGATATCCCTCCCCTGCTATACAGAGTCTGCCCGCCAGCAATAGCAGGAACACCACCAGCAGGTAAAAAAGTTGTCTCCTGGTCATCAGATCGGTTTGATAAGGGTAGCGAGAGTTTTGACAGGGGCCTGCAGCATATTGTGCGGTCCGTAGCAGCTCATCCAGCAGTGGGGGCACTTATCACGCCGGATCTCCTCCAGCATGGCCTCGGCTGCCGGGCTATGATAGTCTGATAGCTCAAAACCTTCGCCTATTTTTCTGATAGCAGGGAGGTACATACAGGGTAGCAGGTCTCCATTGGCCATCAGGTGGGCCGAGGAGAGGCCTACGTCACAGGGAATGACATTGGTAGCTTTACCCTTTTGCAGAAACCGGACGCCTATTTTTACATATTGCTTGACCAGCCACTCGCCGAGCGTAGACACCTGGTACTGATGGTAGATAGTGCGTAGCGACTCTGCCATTTTCTGGTCCCGGGCCGCATCACTCTTTACAGATTCTGTGAGAAATATACCACCGGTGTGCACGAAGGTGACGGCCTTTATTTTGTCACGATAGGATCGGAAGCCTGTTTTGATGAAATCAAAATTTCCTTCTGCTACGGTGATACCAAAGTGGCTTTCGATATTATTCGCTTTGAGTAGCTCATAGGTCTCTATGCACTTCTCATAGTTGCCATTGATGCCTCTGATCCTGTCATGTGTCTCAGCATCTCCATCCAGGCTGATGGTGATGAAGCAGTCGCAGTTGAGCTCTTGCTTGATGAGCAGGGCAAAATCCAGCACACGCTGCGGCATCAGGCCATTGGTAGTGAATGTGATGATCCTGAGCTGAGGGCTGTTTTCTTTGATCAGGCGTATGATCTCCGGAAACTGATTGTTTGTGGTCACCTCACCGCCCGTCAGGGCCAGCCAGAGCAGGTGGTGGTCCATTTTTTTCAGGAAGTGCTCAAAGTCATGGAGGTCTATCTTTTTGACATGCTCCTTTTTTATTTTCCAGATATCACAGTAGAGGCACTTTGAGTTGCACTGCGTGGTCAGCTCTACTACCAGTTTATAGGGCACGATGCGGTGGCGCTGCCCGGTCAGCTTGTAGTAGCCATGCTGCAGATTTTTCAGCGTCAGGTCAAAAATTGTTCTCAGCCTCATATCTTGCTATAAAAATAAACTGAAAGCTACTTATTTCCTATGTCGCGGCACATGCGGATGAAACGGGTGTATAGCCCGCCTATCATGAGGAGCAGCTCCCGTAGCAGAAACAGGGGACCCGGGCTGAAGGAGAGCAGAAAGCGCAGGTGGCGCCACCCATCTCTCCACGGCCTGAGGTGAGACGGCCTGCCGCGGCCATCAGGAGAGAGGACCACGGGTACCTCAGATATCCTCAGATGGTGCATAGATGCCACTACGATCATCTCTGAGGCAAACTCCATACCTGTGGTCTTGAGGCCGAGAGATAAAATGGCCTCCCGCCGGAAGCCACGTAAACCACAATGGAAATCACCGATTTCGCTCCTGATAAAAAGGCGGCCTATAGCAGAGAGTACGGGATTGCCCAGGTATTGATTCATAGCAGGCATGGCATTGGGCCGGATCTCTCCCGTAAAGCGATTGCCGATAATAAGATCGTGCCCGGCCCTGAGTTTTTCCATGAATGGATCGAGCGTGCTGAAGTCATAACTATCATCTGAGTCTCCCATGATGACATACTGGCCTCTGGCGGCAGCTATAGCCGCCCTGACAGCGCTGCCGTATCCTTTTTCAGCTACAGTGACCAGGCGCGCCCCTGCGGCCAATATGATCTCCTGCGAGCCGTCTGTACTGCCATTGTCTGCCACTACTACCTCTCCGGATATGCCACTATGCTGCAGATAGCTGAGCGCCTTGTGTATACACAGACCGACTGTGCGGGACTCATTGAGGCAGGGCATGGCGATAGTGAGCTCAGGCACTGCGGGTGGATCATGCGGGGCTATAGCCACAGGGAGAAAATTAGTACGGCGTTCAATCTAAAGCTTTTTTGCGATAGTGCTGACGGCCGCATCACGCTCCGATGAGGCTGCGCAATCTCTGCAGCCATCCTGTGGGAGTGGATGGCCTCTGAGCCGGCGTGTAGCCGGCTGATACTTTCATATGCGCCAGTAGTGCCCCCAGCTCTGCGGCTGCGGGCTGTGGGAGTGTATAGGGTATAGTGCCTACGCTGCGGCCCAGATACGGCCGCTGGCCTATATCTGTCGCAAAATCACGGAAGCTGATCAAAAAGTCATCATCCATCTCAAAGACCTCGAGCTGGTTCTGGCCGGGTATGCGGTAGTGAAAGTGCATCTGCGCACCACCGCTTTTGACCCCGGCCGTGATGGCTCGGCGCACCTTGTCGCTCCTATTGTCAGGTGAGTAGTGTATGACGCTCTGATTGAGTATGACAGCGGTGCCAGCAGGCACGATCATGGGGAGCAGCTCTTTTTTGACCAGGTCCTCGTGACCCTGCCAGAAGAAAGGCAAAGTGGGTGCGCGGATGATATTGTAGTTGTCATAGTGGCTGCCGGGCAGGATCATGATCGGGCCATTATCCGGTGTGATATCCTGTAGGGGTACCCAGCAGTTTAGTGCTATATTTTCTTTTTCATCTACGATGGTCCAGTCTTGGTGCGGAGCCAGCTCACTATTGGCGCCGGGTACCTTGTACAAGAAGGCACCGCCAAATGGCGTATAGTCTGTAAATAGCTCCGCATAGGCACGGGCAAAGGTACGCACGATAGCGTCACTTACTTTTTTCTTGTAATCAAAATCACTGCTGTAGCTACCGCTGAAAAATCCACTGCCTGAGATGTCAGGGTGCAGCTCGTCAAAAAGACCGTTCAGCTCACGAATCTCCTCTGCAGTAATGAAAGGCAGTACTATGAATCCCTGTCGGTCAAACAGCTGCTGATGTGCTGCATCTTTGAATATTCTTTTGGCCATCAGCTGATCAGGTCTTTGATGCGCTGCAGGAGGCCGCGCTGTGAGCGCGCCGGTGTGCCGGCCAGGGGTGGCGAAAGAGGTGATGCCTCTGCTACAGGTGCCGGCCTCGCGGCAGCTATCAGCGCACGTGCATCGCTACGCGGAAAATGGCTGCTCAGGAAAGCCGTATCGATAGCAGGAAAGTCATAAGAGACCAGCCCCAGGGAGCGGCCTACCTTTGGCCGGTCACGGATATTGTCTCCAAACTGCTCAAAATCTGTCATGAAGCTATCGTCCTGGGCAAACGCCTCAATCTGGGTTTTGCCATGCTCGGCCTGATTCCAGTAGTAGGTACGAAACTCGGTACTCTGATGAGCAAAGTAAGTATTGGTGACGATGCGGATCTTGTCAGAATAATTGGGCGGAGAGTAGTGGATGATACTCTGATCAAAGAATACTGCATGGCCCGCAGGTATCAGCACCGGCTGCAGGTAGTCTATGATCTCATCCATGACCGGTGCAAAGAACTCCGGTATACTGCTACTGCGGTATGTGGGCATGATGCGGTGGCTGCCGGGTATGACGAAGAGGGCGCCATTCTCTATGGTGAGGTCACAGAGGGGTACCCAGATATTGATGCCAGTATAGCGGCTCTCATCTATCAGGCTCATATCCTGGTGCACGCACATGCCGCTCTCTGGGCCCGGGCTTTTGACTATAAAGGAGCCGCACATGACTTTGATATCGCGGCAGTAGGCCTCTATGCTGCGCCTGCATACGCGTCTGATCTCCTGGTCTGCCGTGTGGCGGTAGCTCTTATCTCGCGAGAAGGTGCTGGGAAAGAAGCCCTTTTCATCCTGTGGGTGGAGACTGTGATAGAGGTCTACCAGCTCGGTTATTTCCTGATCATTGTAGAATGGTAGAATGATATAACCGTTCTTTTCAAACTCGGTCTGAT
>JAFDYP010000356.1 GCA_018267355.1 Bacteroidota bacterium | reverse complement strand
GTTATAAAGCTTATTATACAACTTGGCTAAGTCGTAAGCATAATTTGCGATAATAGCTGGATCGTAATTTTCTGCTGCAGTTTTTAATGTAGATGGATATAAATCTAGATGAACTATTAACTCCCTTTCCGCAGAGTGTAGTATTAGATCTTTCAATCCCTCTTGGGCGAATGAATAACTTAAGTCATTCAAGCCAAATTGTTCAGGGGAATTATATCTCCGCAGAATAGATTGTATACGCGCATAAGAGTACTGGATAAACGGCCCCGTATGCCCGTGAAAGTCTATCGACTCCTCGGTATTAAAGATCATCTTTTTATACGGATTCACACGCAGGATAAAGTACTTCAGCGCTCCAAGTCCTATAGTTTTGTAGAGTGCTTTAGCTTCAGCCTCGCTGAAACCATCCACCTTGCCCAGCTCATTTGTCTTCTGCTCTGCTATCTGTAGCACATCTGCTATCAGGTCATCAGCATCTGCCGTCTTGCCTTCGCGCGATTTGAAGCGACCGGTAGGAGACTCTACCAGCGCGTAGGAGAGGTGGTGTATGCCCTCTGCCCAGCTCTTGCCGAGCTTCTCCAGGCAGAGCTTGAGTACCTTGAAGTGATAGTCTTGCTCATTGGCCACCACATAGATCATCTTGTCCATGTGCCACTCCTCGTAGCGCACCTGCGCCGTGCCGAGGTCCTGCGTCATATAGAGAGAAGTGCCATCGCTGCGCAGTAGTATTTTTTCATCCAGTCCATCTGGTGTCAGGTCTATAGCTACAGCACCGTCAGGGCGCTTGTAGAATACACCCTTAGCCAATCCTTCGTCTATAATGTCTTTGCCCAGTGTGTATGTCTGCGACTCGTAGTAGTCTTTGTCAAAAGACACACCCATCATATCATACGTCACCTGATAGCCTGCATACACCCAGCTATTCATCTTCTTCCAGAGAGCGATGGTCTCAGCATCACCGGCTTCCCATTTCAGTAGCAGATCTTTTGCCTTTGCAAAGATCGGTGTCTCCTGCTCTGCTACCTCTTTATCCTTGCCCAGTGTTTTATATACATTCTGATCAACAGGTATATGGTGCATGGCACGCAGCTGCTCCTCTACTATCTGGCCAAAAAGTACGTAGTAGTCGCCGATCAGATGATCGCCCTTGATGCCGGTAGACTCTGGTGTAGCGCCGTTGCCGCGCTCGATATAGGCGGCCATAGACTTGCATATAGCGATACCACGATCGTTGTAGATACTCACAGTGGTTACGTCATAGCCGTTGGCCTTCATTACCTGTGTCATAGAGTAGCCCAGCAGCATATTGCGTACGTGGCCTATGTGCAGCGGTTTATTGGTATTGGGGCTGCAATATTCCAGCAGCACCTTCTTGCCATTGGCAGGAAAGGCGGTGAAGTTCTCTGCATTGAGCTCAGCCAGACGCTCCGACCAGAAGCGGTCTGTAAAGCTGATATTCAGGAAGCCCTTGACCACATTATACTTTGCTACGATATCGAGCTTCTGTCGCAGCGCCTCACCGATCATAGTGCCAGTCTCCTCTGGAGATTTCTTAGATACCTTGATCAGTGGAAAGGTGACGATGGTATAGTCACCCTCAAACTCCTTCTTGGTCTGATTGATCGTAATGGCGCTTTCTGCCACCTCACCGCCAAAAAGGTCTGTGAAAACGGCTGCTGTAGCTGACTTTAAGAGTTGCTCGATATTCATGATTTCGCAATATTACTAAGAAGTATCGTGATTTAAGCCGTATAAGTGCAGGTCGGTAAGCTATTCAAACGAAATGCTTCTGATGGCATCAAGGCTCTGCGCAATGAAGATCGTATCCCTGTATGGCAGCAGCGTGCTTTCAAACACAGGAGTGATTATCGATCCATTGTGAGCTACAGATGCAGATATCCGGGTCGTGGTTATATTGCGGCGAGGGTCTTTTGCTACTCCTATCGTACAGGCATACGCTAGGTCACCTTTCGTGATAGTCAAAGTATCTATTTGCGATCCTGGATACATTTGCTGCACGTATGCATAAGATCTGATCAGCGCACTATGTATGTCAAATCTACCGTACAAAGGTCGCTTCCGGATGTATTGATCAATGGTCATGCTGTAGAAAGTGTCGGATCGGTATTTCAGAAACCCATACTCCTCTACCATACTGGCCTTCGATGACTGGATGCGATACACATATCGGGCATCTCCCGGATTGTCATCTCCATCTTGCCATGTATGCATCGTGTCGTAGGCTAGCGGCAGGTTTATTTTGAAGGTGCCTGCGGAATCTCTCAGGTGTATGCTCCACGCTCTGGTAGGAGTGCCGGAAAAATGAAGTGAGCATGAGCAGATATACAAAAGGCAAGCAACCAACAGAAAAGTTAAAATAGGCTTTGCAAATCTCTTGCTCATATGCCATCTAAATCTACTAATTTCGCAGGCAATTTTCCAGCATAGATGCACAAGAATCCAAAATACAAAGACCTGATCGAGCAGACGTTCGATTTTCCTCAGAAGGAGTTTACCGTAGACAATAATGCGCTGCGGTTTAATAACCTGCCACTGATGGATATCATCAAGGAGTATGGTAC
>JAFDYP010000355.1 GCA_018267355.1 Bacteroidota bacterium | reverse complement strand
AGACCTGGACCAGTGGCGCCTGTGGCCAGAATGTCTGGACCAATGACGTATGGTACACGTTTGTTTCTACCGGCTCGTATACCACAGTCACTGTCACACCGGGCGGTGCTACACCGGCTACTCAGATGGGTGTGGCCATCTATACCACTACCAACTGCAGCAACTACGCCGGCGCCGGAGGGGGCTACTGCAATATTGCCACAGGCAGCAATGCGGCCTTTGCCATAGGAGCGTTGCCCGGAGGCACTACCTTCTATGTAGAGGTGAGCTCTTTTGGTACAGCGGGTACTTTTGATATATGCGTGAGTAGTACAGATCCTCCCGCATCACCGGGCAGTACCTGCGCCACAGCTACCAGGATCTGTAGTATGTCTCCATTCTCGCTCGCCTCGGTACCTACAGGTGGCAGTGGCTTCAAGCCGGATTGTTTCCGCTCTACCCCCACCGCAGGGGTATGGTATCAGTTTACGGTAGGTGTAGGAGGCCAGCTGGCATTCACCTGTGCTCCTACAGGCACGGACATCGAGCTGGACTGGGCGCTATATGATCTGGCTACTGGCTGCCCTACCAATGCAGACCGGCTCACAGCTCAGGTCACGTGCAATTATAACTATGCCGGTAGTTTCTCCGATCCGATAGGTATGTCTCCTACCTCCACTACTAATTGTCCTGTGAACAATGCCACCCTCAATCCCAATAAAGAATTTTGTCCGTCTCAGACTGTGATAGCCGGTCATACTTATGCCATTTTTATCAATAACTACTCTGCGCCTTCTCCCACCGGCTGGGATTTTGACTTTAACGGTAGTACCTTTCAGATGGCCCCGATCAATAGCTTTTCTGTATCGCCGGATACGATCTGCGGCAACTCAGGTACTGTATCTGTGACCAATAACAGCGCCGGAGCCAACTGGCAACTATGGAATTTTGGAGATAATACTACATCTCTGCTGACGGCACCCCCTGCCCACACGTATACGTCTCCGGGCACTTATTTTATCACGCTGAAAGACTCCACGGCCACCGGCTGCACCTCTGTGACCAGCAAATCGGTCCTCATCACACCTACGCCGACAGTCGCCATACCAAATGATACAGCGTGCAGTGGTAGTGTGACCCTTACTGCCACACCATCGATACCTGGTGGCACCTATCACTGGAGCAATAATGCCACGACATCAGGCATATCGGTCAATCCTGGTAGTACGACTACCTATACCCTCACCTACACCTCTCCCACCGGCTGTACGGGTACGGGCACAGGCTCCGTAGTCCGGGCTGGCACGGCTAATGCCGGGCCTGATCAGGCAGCATCATGCGTCACATCCTTCCCCGGCGGTTCCGTGACTATGGCGGGTAGCGGTACCGGCACCTGGACGCTGCTGACACCAGCCCCCGGCACTGCTACTATCTCTTCACCGGCATCACCTGCCAGTATCATACACAATTTCAGTGCAGCGGGTACGTATATGTTTACCTGGGGCAGCGGTGTATGTGTAGATACCGCGCTGGTAGTCGTATCTGGCAATGCAAGCGCCGGTGCAGACCAGACGGTTTCCTGTGTAGTACTGCCCGGAGGGAGCACTACTATGGCAGCGACCGGCACAGGCATCTGGAGCCTGATCACTCCGGCACCGGGCACAGCTACGATCTCGCCTGCCACCTCTCCTACTGCCATAGTCAGCGGCTTCACTGCGGCGGGTGTATACTCGCTCAAGTGGACCAGCACCGCAGGCTGCTCAGACACGGCTACTATCACTGTCACCACTAAGCCAAACGCTGGCGCAGACCAGACCCTCAACTGTATCACGCTACCGGGCGGCTCGGCTACGATGGCGGGGACAGGGACGGGTACATGGAGCCTCGTCACACCTGCTCCGGGTACTTGTACGATCGCTCCGGCTACCTCGGCTACGGCTGTAGTTTCTGCTTTTTCGGCAGCAGGTGTCTACTATCTGAAGTGGACCAATGCAGCAGGATGCTCCGATACAATGACTGTGACCGTCAATGCAACTGTCAATGCGGGAGCAGACCAAACGGTGACATGCGCGGCGCTGGCGGGTGGCTCCGCCACTATGGCTGCTACAGGTACGGGCACATGGAGCCTTATCACTCCGGCGCCGGGTACTGCTACGATTGCGCCTACTACCTCTCCGACTGCTTCCGTTTCTGCATTCTCGGCGGCGGGTGTATATTATCTGAAATGGACCAATGCAGCAGGATGTACAGATACGGCTACTGTCACTGTCACTGCCAAGCCTGATGCAGGCCCGGATAAAACTGTGAGCTGTGTCATCCTGCCGGGTGGCAGCACTACTATGGCTGCGACCGGTACAGGCACATGGAGCCTGATCAATCCTGCACCGGGTACAGCGACTATCGCTCCGGCTACGTCACCTACGGCTACAGTTTCTGCTTTCTCAGCTGCAGGTGTTTACTATCTGAAATGGACCAATGCATCCGGCTGTAGCGATACCGCTACGATCACCGTGACTGCTAAACCTGATGCCGGTCCCGATCAGCATCTCACCTGCTACCCGCTCAATAGTGCCGTGACGATGGCTGCGACGGGCACCGGTAGCTGGGCTCCCAGCACCTCTGGCAATCCGGGCACTGCTACGATCAATACTCCGGGCAGCAGTACTACTTCTATTTCAAACTTTAGTGCGCTGGGTACTTATACTTTTGTATGGACCAGCGGTGGCTGCACAGATACTGCTCAGGTATTTGTGACCTCACGACCTAATGCAGGCGCAGACCAGAGCATCTGCCAGTATACCGGCACCTCACTCGGTGCTGCGGGTAGCGGTACATGGAGCGAACAGCCCGGCAATCCATCCTCTCCACTGACCTTCTCTAATACTTCAGATCCGGCCTCCTCCGTCACAGGCTTCACCTTGCCCGGGTCCTATTATCTGATCTGGACGAGTGGCGGCTGTGACGACACGATGAAAGTGACGGTGCGTGCGAAGCCGGATGCGGGCCCAGACCAGAACATCTGCCAGCGCACCACAGCCACGATGGCTGCGGTCGGCACGGGTACCTGGAGTGCCCTGGCCACCAACCCTGCCACGGTCACCTTCACCAACCCGAACGCAGCGACCACAGCCGT
>JAFDYP010000354.1 GCA_018267355.1 Bacteroidota bacterium | reverse complement strand
GCTGCAGATACTCAATATCCATGAGGCGATCCCCGGCCATTATGTACAGCTGATCTACTCAAATCGCAACCCGAGCATGATCAAGACCATCTTTGGCAATGGTGCCATGATAGAGGGCTGGGCCTGCTATGTAGAGCGCATGATGATCGAGGCAGGCTACCATCAGTCGCCGGAGATGCAGCTCTTCTATGACAAGTGGAACCTGCGCGAGGTTTGCAATTTCCTGCTGGACTATAATATCCAGGCCAATGGCTGGAGCAAAGAGCAGGTCATGGACCTGCTGGTCAAACAAGGCTTCCAGCAATCAGCAGAGGCGGAGGAGAAATACAAACGCGCCACGCTGTCACAGGTGCAGCTCGCCAGCTACTTCTCCGGCCAGACCGAGATATTTGAGCTGCGCGATGAGATGAAGAAAAAGCTAGGTGACAAGTTTGACCTGAAGGCTTTCCACGAGCAGTTTCTCAGCTATGGCTCCGCTCCGGTCAAAGAGATCAGGACGCTGATGCTGAAATAACAGCCCCTCCAACCTCCCCATAGGGGAGGCTTAAAAATCATCTAACAAGTTGTATTTGTACTAGCCCTCCCCTTGGGGGAGGGTTGGGTGGGGCTTGATTTCTCCCTATCTTGCAGCGATGACCAGCAGGGTACTTTTACTGACGCCGCCCTTCACACAGCTAAATACGCCGTATCCGGCTACGAGCTATCTGAAGGGCTTCCTGAATACACGTAGCATCGCGTCACATCAGGCCGATCTAGGCATAGAGGTGATCCTAAAATTATTCTCACGCCGGGGTCTGACGGAGATGTTCGCGCGCATGGAGCAGCTAGACCTCACACTTGATGCTAACTGCTACCGTATCTACAACCTCCGCCACGAGTACCTGCGTACCATAGATCCCGTCATCCGCTTCCTGCAAAATAAAAACCCGACACTCGCCCACTCTATCTGTGACCGTACCTTCTTGCCCGAGGCGGGCCGCTTCCGCGAGCTGGAGAATCTGGAGTGGGCCTTCGGCACGATGGGAATACAGGATAAAGCAAGGCACCTTGCCACACTCTATCTCGAAGATCTCGGCGATCTGATCCGGGAGACCATAGACCCGCACTTCGGCTTTAGCCGCTACGCGGAAAGGCTCGGCAGGACAGCCACCCACTTTGCTCCACTGGAGGCTGAGCTTCATGCGCCATCTACGATCATCTCCGATTTCCTCTGCGATCTTTTGGAAGAGAAAATACAGCGCTGGCAGCCGACAGTCATTTGCTTGTCCGTACCCTTCCCGGGCAATCTCTTTGGCGCACTGAAGTGTGGTCAGTATATCAAAGCCCATCACCCGCATATCAAAATAGTACTCGGTGGCGGATATGCCAATACTGAATTGCGGAGCTTGAGTGAGCCGAGCCTGTTTGACTACATAGATTACGTCTGCCTGGATGATGGTGAAGCGTCGCTGCTCTATCTGCTGGAGTATATAGAGGGCAAACGCAACGCAGACCAACTCAAAAGGGTTTTTCTGCGCAGCAGTGACAATGTGGTAACCTATCACGACAATGCTGAAGATGGTGATATCGCTTTCAAAGATACCGGCACGCCAGACTATAGTGACCTGCCACTGGATGACTACCTCTCTGTGATAGAAGTAGCCAACCCCATGCACCGCCTCTGGAGCGATGGCCGGTGGAATAAGCTGACCCTCGCACACGGCTGCTACTGGGGCAAGTGTACCTTCTGTGATATCTCACTCGACTACATCCATAAATACGAACCACTCTCTGCCGCACTGATCTGCGACCGTATAGAGACCGTGATCGCACAGACGGGCCACAATGGCTTCCACTTTGTAGATGAGGCGGCTCCGCCCAATCTGCTGCGCGAAGTCGCCCTCGAGATCATCCGAAGAGGTATCGTGATCTCATGGTGGACCAATATTCGCTTTGAGAAACTCTTTACGCCAGATCTTTCCCGCCTGCTCAAAGCTAGTGGTTGTATAGCAGTGGCAGGCGGATTAGAAGTGGCATCCGACCGTCTCCTGGAGCGTATGAAAAAAGGCGTGACCGTCGCCCAGGTGGCGCAAGTGGCAGATGGCTTCACCCGTGCGGGTATCATGGTGCATGCCTACCTCATGTATGGCTTCCCCACACAGACAGATCAGGAGACCATAGACTCCCTGGAGCGCGTGCGCCAGCTGTTTGAGTCAGGTGTCTTGCAGTCGGGCTTCTGGCATCGCTTTGCTATGACGGCGCATAGTCCCGTGGGCCTCGCTCCTGCTACGTTTGAGGTAGAGCGCATCGGCCCCGACTTTGGCGGCTTTGCAGATAATGATCTCTATCACGATGATCCCGATGGCGCTGACCATGACCAGTACAGTGGGGGCCTGCGGCGCTCTCTTTTCAACTATATGCATGGCGTTGGATTAGAGATGCCGTTGCAGGATTGGTTTGATCAGGCTGTGCCTGATACTACTGTCCCATCCGACTTTGTAGAAAATGTCCTGCACGAAGGTCTCCCCACTCCTATCAAGCGCACTACTGTAGCCGTATGGCTGGGCCAGCTGCCGGAGCTCACACCTTTTGAAGCGAAACAAGGCAATAAGAAAGTAGCCATGGCGGAGCTTGAGTTTTGCGACAAGAAGAAAGACTGGCAGCTACAGAGCACTGCAGAGGCCGGCGAGTGGATCATGCATATCCTGCCTCTGCTATCCATCAAAACCGGGCAGGCATCTCTCGGCTATAAAGAACTCAGCGCAAACTACGAATCACACACAGGAAAAAAGTTTGACGACCTCATTATGAGCCGCGAGTGGTATGAGTTAAGAGAAAATGGTTTGCTAATTTTGTGACATTGACAATGGACAAACACATATCTAAAGACCCGCTACATGGCAAAACACTCGAAGCTATCCTCATCTACCTGGAGGATGCTTACGGCTGGGACGAGCTGGGGCGCGTGATCCGTATCAATTGCTTCACGAACAATCCAACTATCAAGTCAAGTCTGAAATTTCTACGCAAAAATGAGTGGGCGCGCAAAAAAGTGGAAGAACTGTATGTTTGGAGTGTGACAGAGGATCTACCGAAATAATGAAATTCACCGGCTCATACCCCGGATTTTTTCATTGATCTTTTCCGCCGTAATTTGATTAGAAAAAAGAAAGCCTCGAGCTACAGGCGGATAAAAAGTAAAATTCTTGCCGTTCTCGAAATAGATGACAAAATTATTTCCTAATCCCCACCAGTCTACCTTTACTTCTTTAAATTCACTGATGACGAAAATATCCATCTTAAATATACCTTTAGCTACAATCTTGTCACCCTCAATGTAGATGCTCCGTGCCGTGATGAGCCGGTATTGACTCAAGCCTACTAGCACCGCCAGAAAAGGAAGTGCATTAACCTCAGCAGTGAATAGTACCAGGAAAATAAAAAAAAACAAGCCAGCGATGATGAAAATGATGGCGGTCACTAAAGATATCCAGCTAAGGATATAGTAATACTTCCAGCTGATGTAGGTCCTCATGCTACTGCCTTTAAATCACTCTCTGATCTCAAAAGAATCATAACCGACTATCACCCCACCTGTGATAGACACCTTCTCTACCACAGCCGTATCCGGACCTTGATGGCAATAGTCTACCAGTTTGAAGACCATTTCTTCGGGGCCCTCGGCTTCCAGTGATACTGAGCCATTGTGCTCATTGCGTACCCAGCCGTATACTCCCAGCACATCT
>JAFDYP010000353.1 GCA_018267355.1 Bacteroidota bacterium | reverse complement strand
GTCCGGTCGCTCAGCGAGATACTGGCCACCTATACCGCCGGTGAGCAGATAGCAGGGATATATGACCCCTACTTCACACCGCTGCAGCAGCATACACACTCGGCCATCATAGCCATAGGCATCCGGCCGGCCAGATTTGTCTCCATAGGCATCAAAGGAGATATAGGCTTCTATGCGCAGGCGCAGAATCCCTATCTCTATCTTGATAAGACATCGGCAGACGTGATTTACCTGGCCTCGGGATCTTACAAAGAGGTCTTTCATCCATACCGCCTTTCGGCAAACGTAGACTTCAAACTATCGCGCAGGATATCTCTGGGGGCAGACTATGCCTACACCAGTGCTTTCTTCTATGCCAGTCATTATACATCTATTCATTTACTCGTCACCTTTCTGAAGCATGCCCGCTGATACTAAAAGTTTCTGGCAATACCGGGAGGCCCTGCAGGCCACAGCGCGGGAGAAGTTTCTGCTCGGTGCGCTGGTAGTGGGCGGCTGCCTTAGTATCCTGCTGCTATCTGACTGGTGGTTTCGTGAGGAGCATGTGGCCTCGCTGCCGCTCTTTGTGATCCTTTCTACTATACTCTGGTGGGGTATGCTGCGCATGATCATCATCTGGGTCAGCTATCTGCACATCAGCAAGCCTGATCCTCGTCCCGCACCTGCAGGCAAGCGGGTAGCCATCTTTACCACCAGCAGCCCCGGAGAGCCATTGGGCATGTTTGACAAAACGCTGGCAGCCTGCGCCAGGATCAACTATCCGCATACTACCTACCTGCTGGACGATACCCGAGACCCACGCTACCGTGAGGTAGCGGAGCGCAATGGCGCCGTATGGCTGGAGCTGGTGGGCCTGCCGGGTGCCAAGGCCGGCAAGATCAACGGAGCGCTGAAGCGGACAGATGAAGAGTTTATCCTCGTGCTGGATCCTGATCACATCCCTTTCCCAAATTTTCTGGATGAGGTGCTGGGGTATTTTGATGATCCTGATGTGGGCTACGTACAGGTGTCTCAGGCTTATTACAATCAATACCGCTCCTTCACCGCGCAGGGGGCAGCGGAGCAGACCTATGGCTTCTACGGCCCTACGCAGATGGGTATGCACGGTATAGGTGCATCGGTAGCGATAGGTGCCAACTGTACCTTTCGCCGCGAAGCGCTGGAGAGCATAGGCGGCCACGGCCACGGCCTGGCAGAGGACCTCGTCACCGCTATTCGTATCCACGGAGCCGGATGGCGGAGTGTCTACTCGCCTATAGTGGTCAGCAGGGGCCTCGTGCCGGAAGACTTCGGCTCCTTCTGCAAGCAGCAGCTCAAGTGGGCGAGGGGCGTGCATGAGGTACTCTTTGCAGAGGTGCCACGCCTCTTCAGAAACCTGACGGGATGGCAGCGCCTGTCGTACCTGACCATCGGTACATATTACCTGGCAGGCCTCACTACTTTTCTCTTCCTTCTTATCCCATTCATATTTTTCTGGTTTGGCATCATGCCTGCGCAGATGGAGTTTGTACCCTTTCTGGTGCATTGGCTGCCGGTAGCTATTTTTGGCGTAGCCATCTATCTTTACGTACAGCTATGGATGTGCCACCCGGCCTCAGAGAGAGGAGTGCACTGGCGGGGTATGGTGCTGAAGTTTGCCTGCTTCCCGGTGTTTCTCATGGGCTTTGTGCTTTCACTCATAGACCACCCCATACCATACATCCCTACAGCCAAGCAATCCGTGAAAGGTTTCACCCCTTTTGCCCGCCCGCTGATCGCGCATATCGTACTCTTCCTGGTCACAGTGCTGTACATCGTGTTTCACCGCAGCTTCATCGTACATGAGGCAGCGCTGGAGCTGACCAGCGAGCGTACATGGAGCATGGTGGGCTTTGCCGGTATCGCCTTCCTCATGAGCTGCGGCGGCATGATAGCAGTATGGGAGAGCCAGGACCTGCCCGAAGAGGACCCCTGGGATAGTGTAGACCTGGACCTGATAGTAGCAGAGAATAAAGACCGTCTTGATAGTATTACGAAACCGTCCTAACTTTAAACTAAATGAAGAAAGTTATGTATCGCATTACGCTCACCGTCCTGGCCTTTGGCATAGGCATAGCGCTGGTCATGGCGCTGACGTATGCCGGTCAGAAGTCTTCAGGCCCGATAGAAGATGCAGTGACCACCATCGGTACCAAAGTAACCGAGATAGAGCACGAGGTAGTGGTCTCTACGCAGGAGAAATCACGTGCAGACTATCTGAGATGGTTTCAGCCATACCGCATAGGCACCTACCGCATCAGCCATCCCGATACCATACTCTGGGGCGCGTATGACAATACGCAGTCAGACTCCTATGAGCCGATCGTAGCGCTGGAAGATACGCTGCACATGAAGTTTGCCGTGGTGCAGATATACAGCGCCTGGGGCAGCAAGCCTGATGAGCGGTTCCCCTTCAATCAGGTCAAAGCCATCTACGATCTCGGCTCTATACCGATGATCACCTGGGAGCCTTGGCTGAATGATTTTGATAATGAAAAGTTTCCGACCAAGGGCGATATCACAAACCGCAACTGGGGCGGCATGAAAGCCATAGCCGCAGGCGAGTACGATGCCTACATAGATGAGTGGGCCGGCAGGGCCAAGACCTTTGGTGCTAATATCTATCTGCGTCTGGGCCATGAGATGAATGACCCGTACCGCTATCCCTGGGGCCCGCAGAATAACAAGCCGGAGGAATACATCGCTGCATGGAAGCATGTACACGACCGCTTCATAGCCGCAGGAGCCAGGAACGTACAGTGGATATGGAGCCCGCACCCTGCCTACAGGCAATTCAATGAGTACTATCCTGGTGATGCCTATGTAGACTGGATAGGTATACCTACGCTCAACTACGGTACCGTGGCCCCGTGGAGCCAGTGGTGGAGTTTCAACGATATCT
>JAFDYP010000352.1 GCA_018267355.1 Bacteroidota bacterium | reverse complement strand
CAGAATGGCACTGAATCGAAGCAGCTCTTGTATGTCTTCCCGCTTGCGGATCATATTAGCAAAAAGCGGCAGCAAGGGCACCCCAAAAAGGTAGCCGAATTGATTGACAGCATCCAGGAGGCGGTAGGGCTTGGCATACACGTCAGTTTCGATGGCGCTATACATACGCTCGAGCATGATGGCATCTATCCGGTAATAAATGGTCATCAGCAGGCCTAGCATGGCAAAAGGTGCAGACTTCATCAATATGGAGCGAATATAGCGCCAGCGCCAAAGCGCGTAGTGAAACTGCTGCCTGCCCCGCAAAAAGATAAAAGCAACAATAGCAGTAATACTAAGAGCAGCAGTTTGGGAGAAGATAAAATAATGGATATCAAAATGTGCCGCCTCAAATACCGGCAGGTATAATAATGATGCGCAAAAAATGATAGCAAGTAGACGGTCCAGTATAGAGATGAAAGAATCTATACGAAACAGATGCAAAGCGGTCAGATTAGAACGCAGGTAAAGGATATAGGATAGCAGCACCTGGTTGAGCGCGAGCGCCATGAGCATTTTGATCTGTAGATCGCTATATCCGGTCAGTATAGCGCCCACAAACGCCACAGCGAAATAGATAAGCGATAGTGATACTTTCACCACCATCAGGTTAGGAAAGTAAGTCGCCAGTCGCGAAGGATGGCGCGCTATTGCACGGTTATTAAAATTGTTTAGACCAAAATCCAACAGGATGCCGAAAAGGAATGAAAAGTTCATCAGCGCCAGATAAGTGCCGTACTCTCCCGGAGCGGCACGATTCTGCACGACGCGGTCTATACCAAATATCCAGAATGGTTTGACCAGGACATTGACAAAGATGAGGAGCAATAAGTTGCCTGCAAATTTTTTGCGCATAGCGGAGGGGCTAAGATAGGATTTAGACTCTAAATCAATCCCTGGCCGCCGAAATATCAGAAGCAAGTCTCACCAGCAGCGGAGCGATCTCGCCGGGACGCGCGATGTAGGAAGGGGAAAAAAGCTGCAGGGCACTACGAGGCATATAATCTACCTCTGCGGTTTCCGGATGCTGGACAATAGTGATACCGCCATGTTGTTCGATCTCATACAGCCCCTCCGCCCCGTCGGCGTTGGCTCCGGACAAGAGCACGCCTATCGCGCGAGTGCCAAAAACCCGAGCAGCACTTTCAAAAGTAACGTCTATACTGGGTCGGCTATAGTTTACCTTTTCTGAGCTATCTAGCGCAAAACTACCGTCCGGCTCAAAAAGCAGATGATAGTCAGCAGGTGCGGTATATATAATGCCCCGTTGCGGCTGATCCTTGTCCTCTATATCACGGACGGGCAGGCTGGCCCTGGATGCGAGGAGCGCCTCCAGCAGATCTTCCGACCGGGTGTGGCGGTGCATCACCAGCACCACGGCAGCATTGATCCTCTCTGACAGCAATGGTAAAACAACCAGCAGCACAGAAAGGCTCCCGGCCGATCCTCCTATCAGGATCACCTTTGATGGTGCTTCTATTTCTTGCCCTTGCGCCATATTTTATCCTTGCCTGCGACCTGCTGGTAAGAGGCCGCCACTGTCGAAAAGCGTATAGATTCCTTACTGCCCAATCCTATAAAACCCAGCCCCTCCAGGCTATCATCAAACAGGTGAAAAACGCGGTCCTGAAGGGTTTGATTGAAATAGATAAGTACGTTGCGGCAGATGATGAGCTGAAACTCATTAAATGAACTGTCGGTAGCCAGGTTATGCGTGGCATAGACGATTCGCTTTGTCAGGGCAGTATCCATTTTGACCATATCATACTGCGCCGTATAGTATCTGGAGAAGTCCTCTGCCCCCCCGGCTGCGACGTAGTTTTCCGAATACTTCTGCATCTGAGCCAGAGGATAGATACCCGCACGCGCAACACTGAGAGCCGTGGGGTTAATATCAGTAGCGTAGATAATAGACTTATCCAGCAGTTTGCTTTCTTTCAGCAGGATGGCCATAGAATACACCTCTTCACCGCTGGCGCACCCCGCATGCCAGATGCGGATCAGCGGATACGTGGCCAGTACCGGGAAGATCTGTGTGCGGAGGGCCGCATAGAAAGATGGGTCACGAAACATCTCCGTCACATTTACGCTCACCATATCTATGAGCCGTGAGAGATAATCCTTATCAGAGTTGATCCGGTACCGCAGCTCTGCAAAAGATACAAAGCGATCTACCGTCATGAGCCTGGCTATACGGCGGTGCAGGGATGCACGTGCATAGTCACCAAAGTCATACCCATACTCGCGCTGTACATCATCTATCAATGTATCCAGTTGATCCTCTGTGAGCTCTATCTGCATCAGTCCAGGTATGAGTGAAGGATGGCCAGCATAGCATCCTGATCTATCGGTTTGGATATATAGTCATTGGCGCCGGCCTCCAGGCACTTCTCGCGGTCTCCCGCCATGGCCTGCGCCGTGACAGCTATGACCGGTATAGCTGCCAGCCCGGCATCACTCCTGATCTGTGAGATGGCGGTATATCCATCCATATCAGGCATCATCATATCCATAAACACAATGCCTATATCTCCATCTTTTCTTAACTTCTCTATCCCATCGGTGGCATACGCAGCAGACATAGTGGCGAACCCCTTGGCCCGCAGCACCGCCGTCAGTGCAAAAATATTCCGCGCGTCATCGTCTATGATCAGTATTGTTTTTCCTCTGTTCATGGTACATTATTGTTCGTACAGCCAGACGCGTAGCAGCGACATCAGCTGGTCTATGTCTATGGGTTTCGATATGTAGTCCGATGCTCCTGCCTGTATGCATTTCTCGCGGTCTCCTACCATTGCCTTGGCTGTCACAGCTATGACGGGCAGGGTCTTCATCTTCATTTCACCCCTGATGCGCTTTATAGCTTCATAGCCATCCATCTCAGGCATCATGATATCCATCAGTACGATATTGGTATCAGGATTCTGACGCAGCATCTCCAGCGCTTCTTTGCCATCGGTGGCACTCAGTACATTCACCTTATACTGCTCCAGCGAGTGCGTGAGCGAATAGATATTGCGTATATCATCATCTACTACCAGTATCTTCTTATCCTTCAGCACCTCGCTCAGGGCGCCGAGTTGCTTATACTTGGAGGCTTGCGTCTTCTTGCCATTGGACTCTATGAGATGGAGGAAGATAGACACTTCATCCAGTATGCGCTGGTAGCTATGGGCGGTCTTGACCACTATCGAGTCGGCATATGCCTTGATGCGGTGCTCTTCATTTTTAGACAGGCTCTTTCCCGTAAACACTATGATAGGCAGGTTTTCGAGGCCCCGATTCTTCTTGACCTCCTCCAGCATTTTATACGCCCTTTGATCCGGCACTCCCATATCCAGGATCACACAGTCTATTCCATCTTTCTGTAAGGCAGTCACACTCTCTTCCACATTATTTTTGATCTCAGAGTTTACTGCATAGGACTGCAGAAAGTATGAAAGTGCCTTTGCATGCTTATTGTTTTCCTCTATGATGAGGACTTTCTTACCCTTTTTTGTGATCACATTCTCGAGCTTTCTGAAAACCTCCGGCATCTGCTCAAAAGCGATCGGCTTATTGATAAAGTCTACAGCCCCGCTCATCAGGCTCTCCTGGCGCATATGCAGCGATGACATAACGTGTACAGGTATGTGCCGTGTGGCAGAATTTGATTTCAGCTCTTCCATCACCTCCCATCCGTCCTTTACGGGTAGCTGGATATCCAGCAGGATGCCTATAGGCAGCAGAGCCTCTGCGAGCGCTATGCCTTCGTCACCGCTCACAGCCACCACACCTTTGTAGCCCTGCTGGCGGGTATAGCTGAGCAGTGCCGCTGCAAATTTTGTATCATCCTCCACGATCAGTATCACACGATCCTTCAGCGTGATATCTTTACGATCATCAGGTATGGATTCCGGCTTCGCCTCTGCCAGGTATCTTTTGCGCTCGGGTGCTATCCTGATAGACTCAGCTACCGGTGTCATAGCCGGCGTATATTCTGGTGGTTCCTGTATTTCCTTGCGGATAGGGATGGTCAGTGTGAAAGCACTACCCCTCCCAGGTTCACTCGTCACGCTAATGCTGCCTCCCAACAGCCGTGATAGCTCGCGGCTGATAGATAGGCCCAGGCCTGTGCCGCCGTATTTGCGGCGTGTAGTACCATCAGCCTGATGGAAAGCTTCAAATATCAAGTCCAGTTTATCTGCAGCGATACCCACCCCGGTATCTACCACCGAGAAAGAAATATGATCCTGCCTATCTGATTTGGATATATGGAGCGATACACTGCCTTGCTCCGTAAATTTGAGCGCATTGGATATCAGGTTCTTCAGGATCTGCTCTATACGGATCTGATCTGTCTCTACATAGCCGGGCACATCGCTACCCACGTTAATATCAAACGTCAGCTTCTTCTCTCTGGCCATCGGCGCAAACAGCGACCTGAGATCATCTACTATAGCCTCCACCATCACCGGCCTGAACTCAATGGTCATCTTACCGGATTCTATCTTAGACAGGTCCAGTATCTCATCTATCAGCCCGAGCAGGCTACTACCGGAGGTCTGTATCACACGTGCGTATTCGATTTGCTCTGAGGTGAGGTTCTTTTCGTTATTTTCTGACATGAGGCGAGAGAGCAGCAGGATAGAGTTGAGCGGTGTGCGTAGCTCGTGTGACATATTAGCCAGGAACTCTGACTTATACTTAGTGCTCAGCGCCAGCTCCTCTGCCTTCCTCTGTATCTCTATATTGCGCTCTATGATCATCTGGCCTTTTTCTTCCAGCAGTTTGGAGCGTTCTTCCAGCTCCTGATTGGTCTGCAGCAGCTCTTCCTGCTGTACCTTTAGTTCCTCCTCAGATGCCTGGAGTTTTTGAGTTTGCTCCTCCAGCTCATTATTGAT